>NZ_JAUBTQ010000006.1:0-190257 GCF_036702515.1 Microcoleus sp. BROC3 | reverse complement strand
GAGTGGGGGAGTGGCAAAGCCGGAGATGTGGAAAATCTTCCTTCTTCCTTCTTCCTGACATCCGTTACATCCGTTACATCCGTTACATCCGTCGAGCGAATCCGTTGCCGAACTTCCTTCTACTTTTTCATCGAATGAGCTTTGTAGAAAGTTTCGAGGCTTTGCTTGTCGCCCACAAACCGCCAGTGCCAAGGCTCGTAACTGACGCCTTGGCGATTGTTTTTGGGGAAGGACATTTCAAAGCTGAAGGCGACGGCGTTGGCTTCTAACCACTTGAATGCTTCGGTATTTTCAAAACTGGGGCTGAGGTTGTGTTCGGGGGCGCTGCCGTCGCCGATGTCGATCGCGTAACCGGTGTGGTGTTCGCTGTAACCTGGAGGGGCGCTAACTTCGGCTCGCTTGCTAGCGTTTTGCCTGCGTTCGGCTTTCACGTCAAAAAATACGTGCTGTTGGTCTTCCACGGAGCGAAAGCCGGATATGGGAGCGAAGTAGATGCCTGATGCCGCTGCGGCGTTGGCCATTTCCTGATATTTTGCTGCTGCTGAGGTGCGGAGTTTGACGCTACCGTCGGGGGTGACGCCTACTAAGTCTTTGGCTGGTGCTTCTGGGTAGGGCAAGTGTCCCAGCAGGTTGTCTGGGGTGGCGGGGGCGGTGCCGACTTTTGGATTGGTAGCTGGACTCGCGGCCGACGGAGACGCGGAACTGGCCGGTGCTGGGTTTTGTTGAGTTTGCTCGGCCTGACTGGTGGCTGGGAACAAGTTAAAGTTGAGGTGCAGCCAGATGCTGACCCCACAGGCTAGTGCGGCCAACCCTAGCAGTTTCCAAATCAGCCCTTTTTTCTTAGACTGACTCTGCCCTGCTTCTGGGTATGGGTGGTCTCGCACTGCTTCTGGAATTTCGTCGGCGACAAGCTCCGAGGCTTGCGGGGGTTTTCTCGACAGACTAGCGTTATCCAAGCCAGCTCCACTCCTGCACTTCAATAAGGCTCAACGTTACAAATTGTAGACCGATATGGGCGATCGAACAGCTACAATTGGCGCTGAGAATATATCATCTCTTTCTGACTTCGCCCCGTCCCATCCGCCAACTCTCGCATCTGTTGCTTGGGCCCACAGTCGATCGTCCCTGCGAGGCCGAACTGGTTGGCGCTGGTAGCGCTGGTTTATTTTAAGTGTAATTTGTTACTGTTCCACAAAATCCAACAATTCTTCGATCGACACATCAAACGTCCGGGCCAATTTTAGCAGAGCACTGATGTCAGCCATTGCCATACCGGGCGATCTGGCATAACTTTTAACAGTATTGTAGGATACCCCGGAGCGATCGGCTACTTCTTTGAGCGTCCAGCCTTCCCTAGCCGCCAACTCTCTAATTCGCAATTTTATTAATTCGCCTCTTGACATGAGGGTGAAATCTCACCTATAATGTTTATATACATAAACGTTAAATCCCCGACTGAGGAAACGCCGGCGACAACCTATTCTTCCACGACCTCAAACAAGTCTTCAATCAACACGTCAAAAGTTCGAGCTAATTTTTGCAGATAAGTAACGTCAACCGTTGCTAACCCGGGCGATCGGGCATAATTTTTCAGCGTGCTGTAGTGAACTCCCGAGCGATCGGCAACCTCTGTCAAAGTCCAGCCGTTTTCGGCGGCCAGCTCTCGAATCCGCAACCTCACCAATCCCATTCTTGACAAAGGGCAAGTATTTGCCTTAAAGTAATTAGATATTAAAGGGCGATCGCCCCCTGGCCTCAGAAACTAAAGGGCGATCACTTTTTCAGACAAACTCTCATCAAATGAGACACACCTAGTTAAATCAGACGCACTTATTCAAAACGCACTCATTCAATCAGATGCACACATTCAATCAGATGATGCACCCACTATGATAGCAACACAACACTCAGAAGCCAAGCAAATAAATCCGCTAGCTCGCTTTGTCACCAAAGAAGCAGTTGCCAAAGTCTTGAAAGTCAAGCCAGAACTGATTCGGGACATTCGCTGCTGGGCTTACGTCATCCACGTTGTGGGAGTTGGCATCAGTCAATTTGTCAGCTACGCAGATATGCCGCCAATTTTAGGAGTCGAACCGCCGACGCTGCAAGACTGCATCCGGTGGCGAAAACGCTGGAGAATCAGCCAACATCAAGCACCGATATTTTGGGTAGATTTTTATGAGGGGAAATTTCGGCAGTCTCGCGGTGTGGAAGAACTCTACAACTGGGGTAAGTTGGTAAGTAAGATTAAGCACGGGTTGTCAGAATTGCAGGTGGAGTTGCTGCGGAACATCTATTGTGTGGTGAAAGAGTTTATTGAGGCTTTTTGAGTTGATTTGGTTTAGCAAACCCCTTAACTAATTTTATTGATGAGTAGAGCCATCTGGCATAATTGCACCAGTCAGTTTAGCATTTGCCAAGTCCGCTCCCCCTATTTTTGCACCCGTTAAGTTAGCGCCAGATAAGTCTGCAAAGCCTAATCTTGCTGCACGGATGTCTGCTGAAACTAGCTCAGCACCACGCAGCTTTGCAGAGTTTAATTCCGCTTGTCGCAAGTCAGATTCAGTTAAGTCGGCTGTCGTTAGATCGGCACTAACTAATCTTGCATCATTCAAGTTTACCTGCTTCAAATTAGCCCGACTCAAATTACAGGCGTCTAGACTTGCTCCCTGAAGTTTTGCCCCACTCAAATTCGCATCTCTCAAATTGGAATTATTCAATTTTGCTGAAATCAAATTAGCACCTTGTAAATTGGCTCCCGTCAAGTTAACACTGCTCAAGTCCCTACCAGTTAGATCGGCATTTTGCAGTGATACATAAGGAGCAATTAAGTAAGCGCCAGCTTTCACGGGCTCGAAATCAGTAGGAAATAAAGTTGCTTGATTGTAAATCGCTCCTTCAAGTTGAACTCCCTTGAGATTTGCTCGGTCGATGTTGGCTTCTAAAAGGTTAGAATTACTCAGGTTTGCATTTGTCAAATCAGCATTGTTTAGGTCGGTTTTTCTTAAGTATAGCCCGCTTAAGTTAGCTTTACTGAGGTTTGCACTTGTAAATTTTGTTTGTTGACTAAGTTTAGAGCCGCTGAGGTTTGCACCATTCAAATCGGCTTCACTAAAATTTGCATTTTCTAGTTTTGCTCCTCTTAAACTCGCCTTGCTAAATTTGGCTTTTTCTAGTTTAGCTGATTGTAAATTAGCCTGAGAGAGGTTAGCATTGATTAAATTTGCCCGCTCCAGATTGGCACTGGATAAACTAGCCTGAGCAAGGTTGGCATTGACTAAGTTTGCCTGATTCAGATTAGCACTATATAAATTAGCCTGCTCGAGGTTGGCATTGACTAAGTTTGCCTGATTCAGATTAGCACTGGATAAATCAGCCTTAGAAAGGTTGACACCGCCTAGTTTAGATTCGCTAAAATTTGTGCTAGAGAAATAGCCCTCCCTCATATCTGCTCCATTAAGAATTGCCCCGCTGAGGTTGAGCCTCTGCCAATTAACACCCCTTAAATTAGCTTTTTTCAAATTAGCTTTACTCAGGTTGACATCAGAAGCTAGGTGTTTACCTGTTAGATTAGCCCCAGCTAAATTAATCCCTGTAAAATCCCTTTCTCCCTCACTGTAACGCTGCCAAAAATCCTCAACACTAACAACAGGTTCCAGACATTCCTCAAACTCATCCTCCACATCCTCCTCACAGCTATCCTCTAAAGCAATATCTTCAGCATCCGCCGCCAAGCCTTCCAAATAATCAGCTCGATCGATGGAATCCGAACTCGCTAAAAACCGTCTTTCTATCTCCTCCTCATTTAATACTTCGCTGCTGTCAAAGCGCTCAATTAATTGCTTGACTATTTGGCAGTCATTCGTGCGAATTCCCACTTCTTTTTCTGCACTTTCATCGCTGTTAGTCAGAAAATTATGGCTACCCAATATGGCAAAACTAGAATCACATACTAAAAAGTTTTCGTGAGTTCCCAATAAAGAGAGACAAAATTGATCGGGATATTCGCTGGCTAATTCTTGCAAATCGGCCAAAGCATTGTAGCGCCATCCCTTGCCGATATTTTGCCTGTCTCCCAGATAACCCCAGCCAATATTTATCAAACATCCTCGGTTCAAACACTCTCTAAATTTTTGCAGCAATTCATCATTAATGCTGTTACAATTAAGCCAAGGGCAAACAATAATCAGCCGCTCTTGAGCTAGTGATAAAGCTTCCATCAACACAGCACGACTGTTGGGACGATCGCATACTAACTGATACTGAAAGTCTGACTTTGGCTTTTCTGTCTCGGTGTCAAGCTCGATCGGTCGATCGGCAATGACAGACATATCGCCATTTCCCAAATCACACGGCTGTTGCAGGGACGCAATTTCAGCAGTCAAACTTTCTAGCATTTGCGGTTCAGGGCGATCGTTAAATCGTTGTTCCTGTGCCTCTAACTGCCTCTTAAGTTTGGCTAGATATTTTTTCAGAATAACTTGCTCTTCTTCAAGCTGCAATACTCTCGTGGCTATTGATACTAAATCTAGTTCGGTTTCTGACATAGTGCTACCCTAAAATCAAAAAAACTTAAAAAGCCATGTTTGGGAAGTTGGCGCCTCATCAAACATTACCCACTTCCGCCAACTCAGCACCACCAACAGAATCTTTCTCTTCCCCTTTATCCCCTTCATCAACTGCAACAGATAACTTCAATCCCAGAGCATTTAGCCAACTTGCCAAAGCATAAATTGTCGCACTTCCTTCTCCCGACAACAAAACATCTAATTTTTTCAAATGCAATTTAGCATCTTCAGCAGGCATATTTGGTTCGCCCAGAGCCTCAAATACATCTCGAAGTGCTTTTCGCATGATTCCTAATTCCAAATCTCCTTCTTCCTCCTCAAGTATCTCTGTGAGGTAAGCCACAGCAAATAAGGGGTCTTTGAGAGATTTAATTTTTAACGGATGGTAAGGTACGCTTTTAGGCATTTTCTCGGCTCCTGTATTCTCTCCAATATTTCTTAGCTGTGCTAATATCTTGCTCTTGAGTGCTTTTATCTCCGCCGCACAGCAGAAGCACTATAGTGGTTTCTATTTGTCCAAAATAGACGCGGTAGCCCGGGCCAAAGTCAATCCTAAATTCCCAGACTCCCTCTCCCAGCGATCGAGAATCTCCTAGATTGCCCTCGCTAACCCGCTCAAGCCTTTTAACAATCTTGGCCTTGCCTTTAAAGTCAAGGGAGAGATTCCAACCACTCGGAAAAAGGAATTTTGCCATCAGGTATCTGATACTGCTGAATATCTCTGGGTTGTACTTCCATAAAGCCGATCGTACTTGCACCCTCATCTTAATATCGGCGATCGCCCCCTATCAAAGCTTCTTCACCTGGGCCAACTCAAGATCGCCGATCGAAAAAAACTCTGCCGTCAGGCGTGTTGTAACGCTCAATTTCACGCTTGTTGCACTTCCATAATCTTGATTCTAGCGACGATCGCCCTCCAATCTTAAAGCCGGGCCCGATCGGCCCTTGACTCCATGCGCTACAATTATTAAGAAATCTTTAGTTAGATCCGTTTAACGTTCCAGACGCATTATGAGTCTTCCCATTCGCAACGTCGCCATCATTGCTCACGTCGATCACGGCAAAACCACCCTTGTGGACGCTCTCCTCAGACAGTCCGGGATCTTCCGCGAAGGGGAAGAAATCCCAGATTGCGTCATGGACTCCAACGACATCGAGCGCGAACGCGGCATTACCATCCTTTCCAAAAACACCGCCGTCAGGTACGGAGAAACCCTGATCAACATCGTCGATACCCCCGGACACGCGGACTTCGGCGGCGAAGTCGAACGAGTTCTCGGCATGGTTGACGGCTGTCTGCTGATCGTAGACGCCAACGAAGGCCCGATGCCGCAAACGCGGTTCGTGCTCAAAAAAGCCCTAGAAAAAGGACTGCGCCCGATCGTCTTTGTGAATAAGATCGATCGCGAGCGAGCCGACCCCCACAAAGCCGTCGATAAAGTTTTGGATCTGTTCCTCGAACTAGGTGCTGACGACGATCAGTGCGAATTTCCCTATCTCTTCGGTTCCGGCTTAAGCGGTTACGCCAAAAAACACCTCGAAGACGAAGGGGTAGATATGAAGCCCCTCTTTGAAGAAATCCTCGACCACGTACCACCCCCCGTAGGCGACCCCAACAAGCCACTACAACTGCAAGTAACCACCTTAGATTACTCAGAATACGTCGGTCGCATCGTCATCGGCCGCATCCACAACGGCACGATTAGAATCGGTCAACAAGCAGTCTTAATCACCGAAAGCGGCGCGATTGTCAAATCAAAAATTACCAAACTGATGGGCTTTGAAGGCCTGAAGCGGATTGATATCCCAGAATCTTCTGCTGGTAATCTTGTCGCCGTTGCCGGTTTTGCTGATGCGTATATTGGCGAGACAATTACCTGTCCCAACGACCCGCAAGCGCTGCCTTTAATCAAAGTAGACGAACCAACTTTGCAGATGACTTTCTCTGTGAACGATTCGCCGTTCTGCGGTCAAGAAGGTAGTTTGGTAACATCGCGTCAAATTCGCGATCGACTAATGCGAGAACTCCAAACCAACGTCGCCTTGCGCGTCGAAGAAACCGAATCTCCCGACAAATTCCTCGTATCCGGCCGTGGCGAACTCCACCTCGGAATCCTGATCGAAAATATGCGTCGCGAAGGATACGAATTCCAAGTATCTCAACCGCAAGTAATCTACCGCGAAATCGGCGGTCGTCCCTGCGAACCCTTTGAATGTTTGGTGTTAGACGTACCCGAAGAAGCAGTCGGTGGCTGCATCGAACGCCTCGGTCAGCGGAAAGCAGAAATGCAAGATATGCACGTCAGCAGCACCGGTCGCACCCAAATCGAATTTTCAGTCCCCGCCCGCGGTTTGATTGGATTCCGAGGCGAGTTTATGCGCTTGACTCGCGGCGCTGGAATTATGAACCACAGCTTCCTCGACTATCGCCCCCTCGGTGGAGAAATTATCGCCCGTCGCAACGGAGTATTGATTTCCTTTGAAGAAGGAATTGCGACCCAGTATTCACTGAAAAATGCTGAAGACCGCGGCGTATTTTTCATTATCCCCGGAACCAAGGTTTACAGAGGGATGATTATCGGAGAAAACAACCGAGATGAAGACATGGAGCTGAATATTTGCAAGTCCAAACAGTTGACAAACCACCGCGCATCTGGCGGTGAAGAATTGGCGCAATTGCAAGCGCCGATCGATATGAGTTTGGAGCGCGCTTTGGAGTACATCGGCCAGGATGAATTGGTGGAAGTAACGCCAAAATCTATTCGCTTGCGGAAGGTTTCTAAGAAGTTGGTCAAACGCTAAAACAAATTAAGGGCTGGCAATTTTGCCAGCCCTTAGTGTCAACTTCAAACTACTGTATTTAAAGGCAATATTAATTTTTATAGAAATCAAAAATAGGTAAAAACGATGTCAACAGTTTATCGTTTAAAAGCCAGTGAACTAGATCGTAACTTTTTAGAACAAATTAAAGCGATTTTTGGAGATAAAGAGATTGAAATAATTGTCTCAGAATGCGATGAAACCGAATATCTTTTGAAATCGGAAATCAATAAAAACAAACTGTTGAAAGCTATTGAAAATGTTAAAGACAGACAAAATTTAGTTGAAGTCGATTTACAGGATTTGTAATGAGTAGAAGAATTATTTTTGAATCTTCTGCTTTTGCAGATTTTAATGAATGGGCAAAATTAGACAAAAAGATTTATCGCAAAATTGTAGAACTGATTAAAGATATAGATCGATCGCCCTTTGAAGGATTGGGCAAACCTGAACCTCTGAAATACGAGTTAAGTGGTTTTTGGTCGAGGCGCATTGATAACGAACATCGTTTGGTTTACCAAGTTACGGATGAAGAAATTGCGATCGCAGCTTGTAAGAATCATTACAGTGAATAGTAGTATATTTGAAGCTTTAAGCAATGTAGCGATCGCTCTTTTTATCCCTTTACTAAATGCGATCGCTCTCAATCTTCTTGCTGAAGTTCTTCTATTATATCAAGTAACTTTTGGTAATTTTCTTCTTTTCCATGCCGACGATATAAATTTTTAGCATTGAAAAAATCCTCCTCTGCTCTTTGGGAATAGCCCAATTCATAGTGGACAATGCCTCGGTTGTAATAAGCTTCAGCAAAGTCTCGTTTAAGCTCAATTGCCTTGGTGTAATTCTCAAGCGCTTTCTCTTTGTTCCCCAAACGAGAGTGAATAATTCCCAGATTGTAGAATGTTGTAGCCTTATTAGGATTCAGCCGAGCTGCCTGGGCGTAATATTCAAGCGCTCTTTGCAGATCGTCTAATTTCAAGAAGTAGACATCACCTCGATTATTCCAAGCAAGGGCATCATCAGCATTTAGTTCAATTGCTTTGGTGAAATCTTTAAGTGCCTCTTGCAGATCGCCCAGGCATAAACGAGCAAAACCTCGGTCATTGTAGGCTTGAGCATAGCCAGGATTTAGTTCAATTGCTCGGGTGTGATCGGCCTGCGCTCCTCGGTAATCACCTAATTTACAAGAAATAATACCCCGGTTGTTGTGAAAATCTGGACACTTAGGCTTGAGAAATATCGCATCTGTGTAATCATCAATTGCTCCCGAATCGTCCCCTAGTTCACCGCGAACATTAGCCCGGTTATTGTAGGCATCTGCATATTTAGGATTGAGCTTAATTGCTCGATCGAAATTTTCAATTGCTCCCTCAAAATCTCTTTCTTTAGCCTTGTTTCTTCCCAGTTCATCGAAATCCTCAGCACAGATCGGAGAGTGCGATCGCACCCTCTCGACCACAACCTCGTCACAAAAGTTGTCCAGCCCTTCCTCAATTTGCTCAGGTTCAACATCTTGAAAATGAGGGTTACTCTGTTCTTTTTCCTCTGTCTCAGTTTCAGTGGGCGGATTAGCAATAATATCTCTCCAATCTAGCCCTAGCCTTGTACAAATCTCTTCAAAATTTAAGCGCTCAACTGGTTCAGGTTTAAAAAAACGACTAACAGTTGAGCGAACTATTCCTAACTCTAGCGCTAAAACCTTCTTATTTAAACTATTTCTGATTAAAGCATCGTGTGCTTTTTTGATGCCTTCTGGAGATGCCTTTAATCCTCTTATCGCCATAGCCTGACTCCAACACTTATGGCTATTGTAACTGAACGAATGAAAGTCAGACACAAACTCAGACAGAAAGTCGGACACATCAGACAGTTTAGCCGGTCACAATCTCAGACACCGACCCTCGAAGCTAGGGATGTAGTGATTTACTACTCAAAACTTAGCTGACGGAATTAATCATGTACAACAATAATCAGCACAACGAACCCGAATTCTCCCAGCCAGTACCGCCGCTTTCCCAAAAACAGGAATACGACTTCCAAACTCAAAAGAAAGTAGGAAAGACAGGAGAGGCGATCGTAGACCAGTGGTTGCAGATTCATGGCTATCGCATTGAGGATGTCTCAGATTTGCCACAGTATCAGAAAGCAGGTATTGACCGCCTACTAATTCGCCCAAACGGTTCAACTGCAACTGCTGAGTACAAGACTGATATAAAAGCCAAGCAAACTGGAAACTTGTTTTTTGAAGCTTGTGACGATCGCAACCGTCCCTGTTGGGGATGGACTTCGCAAGCCGATCTCTGGATATTTTTCATTCCTCAACAGGAGATATTGGTCGTCGAACCGGGTAAATTCAGGTTGTTAGTTTCGCAGCAACACCCAGAACTCCCGCAGAAAGTAGTACCAAATCGAGGCTACAGTGTAACTGGATTACCTGTTCCATTAGTAAAGGTGCGGAATATTGCTAGTCACGTTTTCAAGTTTCCTGACGTTCTTTTCTAAAAAGAGACTCGCTGTTAATCTGGCGATCGCCTACTCAAGGCGATCGCCATTATTCGAGTAATAATACTTAGCAAACGCTAATTGGGCGATCGTTATGTTTTAATAAAAAATTGAGCAAAATCCAAACAAAGCCAGCCATGAGTCCTAAATCAATAGCCGTAATCAACTTCAAAGGCGGTGTCGGAAAGACTACCGTCACTTGGAGTCTGGGCAATATTATATCCCAAGGAACAGACTTAGAAGTCTTGATGTTAGACTTAGATCCGCAAATGTCGCTCACAGAGGCGATCGGACTTAACGAAAATACAGGTCATTTAGATGACAAGTTTGGTAAGTGGTACGAACAATCTCTCAAGCACAGACTCACAATTTACGACGCTCTAGAAGTCTTTAAAAAAGCCGGACAAAACTTTAAATTCCCCGTTGGTTTCGACACGATTTATCAGATTGACGAACAGTTGCATTTTGTCCCTTCAGTTGAAGAATTGTATTGGTTGGATATCGATGGATTTGAGGGAAAAAGTGTTAAAGACTTCATCCGCAGATTCATCGGCAAAATCGCCAACTCTGCCAATCTCCCCAAATACGACTTGATGCTTTTTGACTGTTCGCCTTCCTTCAGTCTCCTCACCTACAGCGTACTCTCTTGCTGCGACTTAATATTAATTCCCGTCAATCCCGATTATTTTGGTTCTAGGGGATTGAGTTTAGTTTTAAACTCGCTCCAGAAACGGATTGAGCCTTATCCGTTTCCCAAGATAGCAGTCTTTATGAATAAAGCTAAAACCTATGGAGGATTGCTGACAAATGAAGTTCAGTTCTACATGAGAGAAGTAAAGAGACTTTGCGAGGAGATATCAAAAGATAATAACATAGAAGTTAGATTTTTAGAATCGACGATTCGCGAAAGCGTCGGGCTAAAACGGGCGATTAATGAGGGAGAACTGCCGCGAGAATTAGTTAGAGAATTTGAAAAACTATGGCGCGAGTGTGAGGAGTACCTGAAATGAGTAAAAAAGAAATTTTGGCTGCTTCCGAACAAGAAAGAGGGGGGTTAGTTGAGGAAATTGGCGAACTTAAGGAAATCTTGCGGGAGGTTGCTCGAAAATTAACCCGGCTTGAGACTCAAGTCAAGCGGGGAGTGATTTCTGCTGGCTCAAAAACTTCGGATATTCCCAGGGTTGCTGATGTTACTAAACCTGCTAATTTATCGGCGGTAAATGTTCTAGAAGTTTATGAAGAACTGCGTTTACAAGCTAAGAATGGTAATGAAGAAGAGGTGAGGCAAAAGTTGTTGGCTATGAGTGCAACTGACTTGAACTTGATGTGTTGCGAGTTAGGGATGCCACCCAGCAGCAAGAATCCGTCCCGCAAAAAAATGTTCGAGCTAATTATTGGTAGAATTAAACAGAGTTTGAGGCTGTCGCGGCATATAGACCGACAAACACTTTAAAAATTAGCAGAGAAATCGATAAAATGCGTTTTAACTTGCATTTCCCGCGGGGATATCGAACAGGGAAGATGCCCGTTCCACAAGAGTTTAAGTTGAGTGTGGGGTGGGCATCTTGCCCGCCCATCAAAAGCTTGTTGCAAATTATGCAACTTTTTAGCTTCAATAAATTATGGCCGATAAGTGCGATCGGCATATTTTCACTAACACTCTTAATCAGCTTGTTTTTGAGCCTTCACAGCCCTCCCCCAACCGCAGCCCAAAAACCAAGGATACTAGCGTTTACCGCCCTCCAGATGCGTGGCAGCGAGAACAGATCCCCTTTATTTGCGGTCAATGCTACCAGTTGGGTTCGCCGCCAACTTACACCTAATATAGATGTTATCGCTCCCCTAGTGTGGTCGCCCAACGGCCAGCGACTGGCTTTCGTTGGCGGATACAGCGACATCTATACAGTCAATGCTGACGGTTCTCGACTAACTAAACAGTTTGCTGAGGCTGGTTGCAAAGCAGCTCATTTTGAAATAGCTTGGTTTTCCAACAGCCAGAAACTTGTTTTTGCCCGTTCTTGCAACGGTTTTACTTCTGATGCTCCCGGCAGTGAGTCACTTTATACAAGCGACACTTCTGGCATTAAAGGAACTAAATTAGTTCGGGAGTGGGAAGTAGGAGGAGAGCCGCCTAAAACAGAAATTTCATCTGAATTTTACCTTTCCGGGGACGGTCAGCAGGTAGCATTTGTCAAGGATAGAAATATCTACAAAATGAATGCCGACGGTTCGGAAATGACCAAACTAACTAAAAGTCCCGACGAAGATATAATATCCGGCGCAAGGGATCTTTTTTGGTCGCCCGATCGCACAAAAATTGCTTTCTTGTCTGGCGCTTATCCGAAACAGCAAATTTACACCATTAATGCCGATGGAAGCAACCTCAAAAATTTGACAAACAACCCGCAAAATGACGTTTACAACGGCAAACTATTGTGGTCGCCCGAGAGCAGCCGCATTGCTTACTATTACAACAATAAACCAGGCGATTCATCAGGCGAACAGCAAGATATATACCTGCTCGATATTAACCGGGGTACAGCCAAGAACCTCACCCAAAAACCCAGAAACTACGACGAAATTTCGTGGTCGCCGGATGGCAAATTTATTGTTTTCGTCGCTGGAGAGTTCAACAATCAAAAACTCTACACAATCAATGCTGACGGGAACCAGCTAAATCAACTAGCTTCTCGGCTAGAACCGTCGGTAATTTCCGAATTAGCTTGGTCTTCTGACAGCCAGCAAATTGCTTTTATATTTAATGAAATCCAAGGAGACAAAAGCAACTTGTATGTAATTAATCGGGACGGTTCGGCATTGAATAAATTGACAAACGACCAGGATTTGAATGCTAGCCATCCGGTTTGGCAACCGCAGTAAAGTTAAGAGCCACAATATGCTGTAGGGGTGGGTTTTAGCACAGATAAACCCAGAACGGTGGGCTATCTTTGCACCGCCTTGGAGCGAAAGCGGGTTACTGAACAAGAAAGAATCCACCAAACTCAACACTCAAAACTATTCTCAAATTGGGGAAGATGCAATAATTTTTTTCTCCTTTAATGGCTGGTGAACTTGCAATTCATTTGACTCAACTTCCTGGTGTTTTTCATCCTGCACCTGTTTATCAATTTTGGGCAACTTTAAAATCGCCCCAGCTAAAACCCAATAATAGACGGACACTGGATCTACATCCAGCGGATAGTATTGAGTATTGATCGTAATAAATGCAACAAACACCCAAAAACTAGCTCCGTAACTCCGCAAACTTTTGTCCTTGACAGAGCGGTAAGCTCTAAAAGTTAGAAAAGCCAAGTGTAAAACCATGATTTGAAAAGCAATCATTCCCGGATAACCGAGTTCGTAGATCAACTTAGGTTGGAAAGTTTCAATTAGCTGCGTGGTACCAAATATTCGCGTTGAATTAGTTGCTCGTCCCACACCTCTACCGAAAGGTCTGTCAATGATAAAATTGTTGCTCTGCTCGAATTGATTAAAGAGAAACTGCTGGGGCGGTGCAGCATTCCAGCGACTAACAAAGCTCTCCCACCGCTGCTCGACAATTCCCGGGTTAATAGCTGCACCGACAAACAGCAGAATCGCCAGTCCTGCACCGACGGGAATAAATCGTTTTAAATTAACTAATTGACCGGTGAGAACTAGCAGGATTGCTGTAGCAACGGGAACCATAACTAAAGCAGCTCGTTGACCGGAAATAACGGCATTGGCAAATACTAAGGCCATGCCAAATAAACCGATAACTCGCCACCAGAATGAAGGGTCACAAAAGGCAGAGGCAAAGGTTAAAAAAGCATTAGAAATTAAAAACCACGCCCACTGCCAAGGCGCGACAAAAGTTCCCGGCAAGCGGATAAATTTGACTTCTGGACTGAACACCAAAGAACCGCCGACAAAACATCTAGCTTGCAGCGTTGCTTTATATAATTCTTCTCCGATCATTCCTCGGGTGCCTGCACACTTTCCACTTTGCAGCAACAGGTATTGAATCAAACCGAGAAGGCAGCAAACGATCGCCAAAACGATGTGCATTCGACTAAAAAATACCAAATCCTTCTTAGTGCGGAGCAGATAATAGGTACAAGCAATCAGCGGTATGTAACCTATCAATACTTTTAAGCCGAGAATTCCTTGCAAAATTGGTTTGTCGCCCTTCATAGGGTTGAGCTGCATATCGCCGTTGACAAAAATTAAAGTCAGCATGGCCATCATTAACAGGATGCTGAAGGTAGAAAGCATTTGTTTGGGAATGAACAGGGGCAACTGTTTCTTTTTGCAGCTTTGAATTAGGGCGATGAGGGCTGGTATGTAGAAAGCATCTTTTGCTACTTGAAATGCAGCATTCCCGCCACCAATTGCGTAAGTAATTGTACCGCTGAAAGGCAGGTAAATTAGAAAAGCCCACAAAGCTTGACGGGGGTACTTGTAGGAAAGCAGCAAGATGGCTGCGGCTGCGCCTCCTGCAATAGCAATCTTAGGGCGGGCTACGAACAACAGGGGGATGCTGGCAGCAAGGCTGACTAAGCAGCTTATGGCGATCGCCTGCAGCAATTCATTGCGCTTTTGTGAAGTTTTGCGTTTTTGTGCTGCTACTTCTTTTTTGCTTAGCGCTGTTGTTTTTTCGCTGTGCTTGTGTTTGGATTTTTTGGATTTGCGCTTGGTTTTCAACATAACTTCTAGAAGGCACTCAGATGTAGAAGGCACTCAGATGTAGAAGGCACTCAGATGTAGAAGGTAGAAGGCAGAATGAATAGAAGCAAAAATATTGTGGCAGATGTGGTTACTTATTCTTAAAGTCAAGATCGAGAAAAAGTCTCGGTCGAGATTGTGGGTGTGATGCGGGTACAAATTAGACAGGCGACCTTGTAGAATATAACTGCTGCATCTATAATGTACAAATCTCGAAAAAATAATTTTAATCGAGCGGTAAAAATGAATATGAAATTAACAAAATTTGTATCGATCGGCTTTGCCCTTCTTTTAGGAGCAAGCGCGAGCATATTATCTAGCAGCAGTACAGCATTAGCGGCCGAAAAAGTTGTCCTCACATTTGGCCCGCTCAGACAAACCATCAATATCACCGACTTAGAAGACTTTGCTAAAGATGGCACGACGACCCCAACCCTCCAACAAATTATCCGGTTTTCCAAAATGGACGCGCAAGTATTGCGGGGGTTCATGGGTCTAGAAATCGGTTTAAAGCCTGCTAATCTGGCCAGGGTAGTTTACAGCACCCCGGGAGAGAAAATCACTGACGAAATCGGTCAAGCAATTCGGACTCAGCGCCGCACAGAAAGCGGGAAAGCTCTGCGGGCGGCGATGATGCTGGCGGCCGGGGATGACGGTAAGGTATCGCTGCTGGAAATCCTGAAAAAGTATCCTCTAGCGGAGGTTTACGTAGATGTTGCCAGCATTAGCGCCGCTGTTGGGAAAGTTCAGAGTTTAGCCGGAAATATGCAAAGCCTGCTTCAAGATGTGATGCGATCGACAAGTCGCACAACTGAAACAAATCCCACCGAAAGTCCGATCGAACCTCGGCGCAGCGTGCAGCCAACAATTCCGCCTCCAGCGCCGCGCCGCGCCGAACCCGCACCCTTGCCAGCACCCGCACCGCAGCCTGTGAGGCCGGTCAGAGGACTGTGGTAAAAAAATCATAAATGTGTCTTAGGGGCGGGTTTAGCCCGCAGTTGTGGCATTCAGCAGACAATTTTGAGACCAAACCCGCCCCTGCCCTACCCCTATCCCAACCCCCAAGAGGGTTAGGACTTGTGTGGAAACTCCCAAAGCAATCAATTTTTCTTTAGCAATTTTTTGAGCAACTTAGGAATCTCTGAAGGTCGAGCCGCCACAGGTATGTCCGCCTCTTCAAAGGCAGCCATTTTGTTTGGGGCCGTAACTCCAAAGGCTTTCTGGGCAGCAGCGCGAGAACTGATCAGGATGCCGGCGTGGCCCAAAGACGGCCCCTTGGGAGCGTAGCGGCCGGCCAGATAAGCAACCACGGGTTTGTCGATCGCCGAAGCGATGTAAGAAGCAGCAGCTTGTTCACTCCACCCGCCAACTTCCCCCACCAAAACCATCGCTTCGGTACTGTCGTCTTCGTCCAAAAGTTGCAGCCACTGCATAAAAGAAGAACCGACAATCGCGTCGCAGCCAATACAAACCGCCATCGACTGTCCCAACCCCGCCTCCGTTAGTTCTAGGGCAACTTCGTAAGTCAAAGTGCTGCTGCGGCTGATCACTCCCACCGGGCCGGGAGTGTAGAATTCCTTGGGGTGAGTTCCCAGCAGCAGTTTGTCGGGCACAATAATCCCCGGACTGTTGGGCCCGATTACCAAAGTTTCGGTGGCTTCTGCTTTTCTGACTAAGTGCACCATATCCAGAGGAGGCACTCCCCCAGTAACGATCGCGATTTGCCGAATTCCTCCGGCGATCGCTTCTAAAGCCGCATCCAGCACCGAGTAAGCGTCTACCAAAATTACCGCAGTGTCTACGTGACCCACTGCCGCCACTGCTTGTTCTACCAAATCAAAAATCGGAATTCCCTCCACTTCCAGCCCCCCCCGACCGGGACTGACACCGGCGACTACATTCGTGCCGTATGCTTTCATCATCAGGGCGGCGCGGGTGGACGCGGGAGATTCTGTAATGCCCTGTACTAGGACTTTGCTTTCAGGAGTTAAATTCATTTTTTCCCACTTGACACTCGATCTGTAAAAAGCAGAAGGCCTTCATCTGTACAGAAATCTCATTTTTTGCCGATCGACTGCCGCTACTTGACGGAGGATACAGAAGCGGCCGCGGCCTCATCCAAAGTGCTAGCTAGCTGCACTGGCAACTGTCCCAAACGCTTTTTAACAGCATCAGCATCGATCTCTACCAGCCGGAGCACAACTTGGATGTGGCGGTTAGCGCGAGCTTTCCGTTCCAAATAGCCGGCTACTGCAGCGATTATTTCCTCGGTCTTGGAGGCGCTGCCCAAAATATTTACAAGTATCACCTTAACGCTTTTATCCTGAGCGACTAACTCCAGACCCAACTCCACGCGATCGCGCAGGGCATTTGCTGCATAGTAGCGGTCTAGGGAACCAATATTCACAAAATTAGCTGGTTTTCCTCCTTGGTGGGTTACAGCATCTAGAGTTGCCATTGTCAGGCCCACTCCGTTGCACAAAATCGCGATATTCCCGTCTAGTTCGATTAATTGCAGGGATTCGGAATTCGAGATTGGGGATTTAGATTTGGGGTCAAACTCCGGCGACTGCTGAACCTTCGAGTGGGCATGGGGACTTCTTCTTTCCCGTGCCAACCCGCTGCTTTGCCTCTTTCCCGATAGTGTTGCCAAATCTGGATGCCGCCCCAAGGCATCGTCGTTGGCGGTGACTTTACCATCTAAAGCCATTACCTCTCCCGTCGGACTGATGCCGAGAGGATTGATTTCTACTAGGTCTAAATCTTTTTCGACAAACAGCCGATACATTTTTTCGACAATGGTGCTCACCGATTGAATCAAGTCTCCCTGCAATCCCATTTTCAGCGCCAGACGCCTCGCGTAGAATGGGGAAAATTCTTGATCTACGGCAACTTGCTGCATTTGCTCGATCGACCCTTCGACATCCATACCTCCTTGGCTCGAACCCAGAAGAACCGGGCGTCGCGCTACGGGGTCTAGGAGTACCGCTAAGTACAATTCTTGGTCAGCGTTGTACTTTGCTTCTGCCAGCAGGACTTGGGGATATTCATCCTCGATCGGCAAATTAAAAATTGTTTGGGCGGCAGCTACTGCATCGATCGTATTTTCCACAAACTTGATACCGCCCGCCCGGCCCCGTCCCCCAGCCCGCACTTGCGATTTGAGTACAACTGGGTAGGGAATTTTCAGTCCTTTGAGGTCGGCGGGATTGTCAATCCGCTGCGACGGCAAAATCGGAATTGCCATCTGGCGAAATAAAGATTTAGCTTGGTACTCTAACAAATCCATTATCTATTACGGGTGACGGGTAGTTGGCAACAAGCAATTCGTCCTAATTGGCAATTCATAATTAATAGATAGTAATTGGTTTTTTGTCAAGTTAAAAGTTAAAAATTCTCGCTTTTATCTTTTAAATTTAGACTTTTGTATTGCCGATTACTTATTCGCTATTACCGCTCGCCGATTACCTATTACCTAAGCTGTTTCAAAGTGTTTTTTTCTCGGAATTGCCAAATTTTACTCTTAGGATATGGCGGGCAGGTATTTGGCGAGCGTTGGTGTTTTTTTGCCTCGGAAAATCTTCGGACGTTCGGCGATACTGTGCCTAGATATTTCTGCGAATTGTTTACTTGATGCTATTAGCAGCACCTTGATGGACGGTTTTGACCCATTTGAGTCGCTTAGGCCGTACCGCAATCCGAGCCGTCACAGTCCCTACCAGCAGCCAGTGGAACATATACACAGTACCCCGCAGCGTTTGCAGTAAGGTGAGAAAAACTCTTTTAACGTCAAATTTGGTCTCTTTGCGAGTGCGGCGCAAACCGACAAACATTCCCACCACCGACAATGTAAGGGTCATAAAAGTTATGGGACTGGCGATCGGCATCCGGCGCAGCGCAATTGACATCACAAAGTCGGGTAGCGCTACTGTGGGTAAGAAATATTGAGATACCCAAAATCCAAATAAATCCCAAGTTTTCCCAGTTCCCATGCGGTTCCGCAAAATTAGCCGCCAGTAGTCAAGATAACGCTGATAGCCACCTTCTGCCCAGCGATTGCGCTGGTGCCACAGAGCGCGAGCGTTAGTGACTCCTTCTTCTGACACGGCTGGGAAAGCGAGAAATTCAATGTCCCATCGGTCTAGGTGCAGCCTCAGAGTCAAATCCAGGTCGTCGGTAATTGTCTCTTCGTTCCAGCCTCCGCAGCTTTCCAAGGCGGTGCGACGCATGAATTGGCCGTTACCGCGCAATTCTCCAATGCCGCCGATCGCAATCCGCTGCTGCTGGAAAAAACTGTCGAGAGCCATTTCTGCTTCTTGGCCGCGAGTCCACAAATTTACTGAAGCATTGGCGATGGCTTTTCTGACTTGCACAGCTCCTACCTGTTCTCGATCGAACACCGGCAGCACCCGGCGCAGCAAATCTGGCGTTACTGTCGCGTCGGCGTCAAATATTCCCACAAATTCCCCGCGAGTCAGCGGCAACACTTGATTCAATGCTCCCGACTTGCCGCCGCTGGCATTTGCTCCTCTGCGAAATACTTTGAGCTGGGGGTACTTTTTGGTGAGCTGTTCCAATACTAGCGGCGTGCCGTCGCTGCTGTGATCGTCGATCGCCCAAACTTCGTAGCGGTCGGTCGGATAATCTACATTGCAGATTGATTCTACGAATCGGGCAATCACCGCTTCCTCATTTTTCGCCGCCACCAGCAGCGACACATACGGCCAATCCTCTCGGCTTTCATCGGCAAGAGGCGGCAGTGCGGGCTTGGGTTCCGCAAACAACACTCGAAATGCTTGCATCCACAGCAGTCCCGTCAACCCCCACACTACCCACGCACCCCAAGAAATCAAGTGCAGGGCGATCGTCCCGCCCCAAATCGCAGTCAGCACTGCGGCGGCTTTTCCGCGCCGTCCCCGGTACAGATTTTGAGGAAAAGAGGGAGTTCCCGGCACAGACACCGCCACCGGGAGCTTTGCTTTTGTTTCCGTGTCAAACACCCTGTCGCCAATGTCTGGTATAGCAAATACTTTGCCGAGCTTCGAGTTCGAGGTCAAACTCTTGAGCTCTTCTTGAGCTAAATCAGAGATGTCCAAGTTAAGCTCGCTGCGAGTGTCGTTTTCTGGCCAAGAACTCTCCTGCATAGGTTACTTGATTCAACCACCAATAGTTTTTGATTTTAGAGATAAGTATTTACTGTACCAGTTTCTGGCGTTTTGTCGAAAGCAGACCGGAGGACAAGCAGCGGACTCGCTGCTTGTCCGAACAGGGTAAACCGGCATTGCATAGAGTATTTGGGATGACTTTTGCTTGCGATCGACCATGAATATCTGTTAGTTTTTTCAGAGGATCTCAAGTATCTGCTAGTAGTAATTGTCTGAGGTATAAATATGTCTATTCCTCAACTGAAGCCAGCCGACGACAAAGAAGTAAAAGTCTACGCGCCTTTCTGTCAAGAGCCCCGGCGCAAGTTTTTGCCGCACGCTATCGGCCTCTACAAGCTCAAAAGCTTGGAGGGGGCAAGAAAAATTGACGGCGGGGAGAACGTGCCGTTTGTCGCTAGTTGGAATATATCGTCGTTGCCGATCGATTTGACCCGCTGTCGGGTTTTGTTTGACGGCAATGCTGAACTTAGCTACGAAGTGACCATGCAAAGCTCTGAGTTTGTCAGTTGCTTAATTGAGGTACTCCTGACTTTTCAGCGGACTCGTACCGTCGATTTTTCTAAAACGTTTTACCGGAAGCTGATGCGCATGGATGATTAACTTTCACCGTACCGGCGCTCCCGAAACTCCGCAATTGACGATCGAGCAATTGAATCCGGGACCCCCGGATTCATTCCTGGATCGAAAAAAAGCTCCTCGCTCCCGATCGCCAGCCCCCCGATTTATCAGTGGGGTCGCTTTCTTCAATCTAAAATCTAAAATCTAAAATCTAAAATCGATTGACGGGCGCTATAACTGGCGCACCAATAGTGTAACGGTACCACGGCGAAATTACATGATTGGTGCGCCAGTTTTATTTGAGAAGCAGAAATAGTAAGTGAGTTCTTAGATCTTTCTCAATAATCTCTTTTGGGGGAACCACTTATCCCCACCGCTCAAGTAAATTTACAGCAATTTTCAGTTGAGTGCGATACAGATTTGGTGTAGGGACTCAGGCAAAGCCTGAGTCCCTACTTGTATTTGATCCAATTGAAAACTGCTGTACTTTGTTGTGGAACAAGCGCAAAAGCCTATTTCGGATAGTGGTACCAAGGAGTGCGATCGCGCCCTCCAATTTCGTTCAAATTTTGCGACTCGGTAGCTGAGAGGAAAGCGCTGTAGATCCGCCCAAGGAAAATCAATCTACAGCCCTTGAACTCCGATCGGGCTGGCATCGCAATCAGCCTTTGGGCGGTCGAAATGCCAGCCCTCCCTAAGACAATTTATGTGTTTAGGCACGACCTAGCAGCCCTCTGTTAGACAGCTTCAGGACTTACGCATCGGAACCCACAAACCGGGTTTTTTACCGAATCTACGGTCTACAACGCGTCTTTTCATAAAAAAACCCGGTTTCTCAACAATCGTGCGTAAGTCATAAGCTTATTGCTCGCAGTGCAAGATATTAGTTTTTACGCCGGCGATCGCACTTATAATTAATAATTAATAATACCTATTCAGTTTCAATAACCTGCCAAATTGCTTGGGATACAAATCGTGCTTTATCCATACAGAATACCTGTATTTAATTAATATAAAAATGCCGCAAACTCCGTGAAGGCTTGGCAGGGGGTATCAAATTTGGCTTTGATTCCTTGTTGTTATCTAAAATGGCTTGATAGCAATGTCTAATTTCTGCCACACTAATTTTTTTTAAATACAAATAAAAAAGGAATAATTGTCTATAAATGCTTTTTTTAAATGACAATTAAAAATATAATATAATATAAAACACTTTTTAATAATAATGAAATGTACAATAAAATGCAAAAAAAAGGGTTGCAATCAGGTGAATAAAAGCTGCAATCAAAAAAACGATATGGGCAAAAGCGACAAAATCGAGTATAATTGTATTGCGAAATTGAGTCGCAGTGCAGAAATACTGTTGAATAAACTAAATTTAGTGAAATAGACAGGTGCAAATTGAGGAGTGAAGGCGTACCCAAATTGACTAAATATTTGCTGATCGGTTCCACTAAAGCTTATAGTGGCAAGTCCGCGATCGCCCTAGGGATGGCACTCGGACTCCGAGCCAAAGGAGTGGACATCGCCTACGGCAAACCTCTGGGAACTTGTTTTAGCTCCGAGGGAGTTGGGGCCGGGGACGAAGACGTGCGGTTCGCGGTAGAGACGCTGAAGCTCTCAGCAATCCAGATGCCGTCCACACTTGTGTATTTGGACGAAGAGACAGTTCACAAGCGTTTGCGGGGAGAAGACAAGACAGATTACCGCTCCGGTCTAGCGGGATATTTGCAAGATCCCAGCGGAGACTTGGTGCTGTTAGAAGGCCCCGCTAATTTGGAGGAAGGCAGTCTGTTCGATTTGTCTTTGCCTCAAGTCGCTGAGGCAGTTGATGCCTCTGTGCTGCTGGTAGCGCGCCCGATCGATCTGTATGTAGACGATTTGCTGTCTGCTAAACAGCGTTTGGGTTCGCGGTTGCTGGGCGTGGTACTCAATGACGTTCCCTCGGACAAACTCGAATCGGTAACGGCGACTGTGCGGCCTTTTCTGGAGGCTGCGGGTATTCCAGTTTTGGGAATGCTGCCGAGAAGTGCTTTGCTGCGAAGTGTCAGCGTCAAAGAATTGGTGCACCAATTGAAAGCTGATGTGCTGTGCCGTCGAGACCGTTTGGACTTGATGGTGGAAACCTTGACAATTGGCGCGATGAATGTTAGCTCTGCTCTGAAGTATTTCCGCAAAGCGAGAAATATGGCGGTGGTGACGGGGGGCGATCGCACGGACATTCAGCTAGCGGCTCTGGAGAGCTCGACTCAGTGCTTAATTCTGACAGGCCACTTGCCTCCTTCTCCCCTAGTGATCGGCAGGGCAGAAGAAATGGAAATTCCAGTTTTGTCTGTGGATTTGGATACCTTAGCCACGGTGGAAATTATCGACAGCACCTTTGGCAACGTGCGCCTGCACGAACCAATCAAGGTGGAATGCGTTACTCAGCTAATGGCAGAACACTTTGACCTTGAGGGCATGATGGCATCTTTGGGGTGGGGCGATCGAGTCCATTAAGAAGGCAGAATGTCTGAAGGTATTTGGCAGCGGGAGCTGAAGAAAGAAGGTATTCGGCAGAGAGAATTTTTTGTTTAAATAAATAAAAAACCACAATTCTTAAATTCTCAATTTTTTTTGAATTATACCTTCAGCTCCGGCAGCCGAATGCTTTCAGACATTCGGCCTTCTGGCTTCCTCCAATCTCCTCATCCTCTAGTGAGATCTCGTAAATCAGCAATTCTTAACTTCTTTTTGGTGGCAATTGCTAGTGAGTCTGCTAAAATCCACAACGTAGTTTTATTTAATTTAATAAATTCTTTGAGTCAATCAATTGAGCTACCCAGAGTAGATGATTTTTTACAAGAACTTGCGGCGATCCAGCAAACCAGCTCCAAGCGGATTGCTCTTTTGGGTTCTCGCCACGTTCCTATTACCCACCAGCAGCTAATTGAGATGCTGAGCTACGCCATAGTTCTGGGAGGCAATCAGCTCATCACTTCTGGCGCTACAGGCACCAATTCAGCCGCAATTCGGGGGGCAATGCGAGCAGATCCTAATCTGCTGACAGTGATTTTGCCGCAAAGCATGAGCCGCCAGCCCCGGGAGTCTCGCGACCAGCTCGAACAAGTGATACATTTGGTAGAAAATCCCAAAAATGACAGTTTGTCTCTCCCGGAAGCAAGCGCCATGTGCAATCAGGAGATTATTTCTCGCTGCCAGCAACTGATCTGTTTTGCTTTTCACGAAAGCCACACTTTACTGAAAACTTGCCAGGATGCGGAGGAACAGCGCAAGGTAGTTACTCTGTTCTATTTTGATTGAACTGCGAGGCGGATGATGCTGTTGGGATTGCCTGTGTCGGTTATTCTGCTCGATTGTATTGCTGCTGCTGCTGCGCTGGTTTACGCACCGTTTTTGGTGGTTGCGTTCGCCCGCTTGCAGCTAGGCTATGACCAAGCAGCCCCCCGCGCTATGTTTGATAAGTTGCCGGCTTACGCTCAGCGGGCAACTTGGGCTCACCAAAATTCGTTTGAGACGTTTATGCTGTTTTCAGCGGCGGCTTTGATGGCTTTTGTGACGGGGGTAGATTCGGAGGCGGCGGGTTGGGCTGCGATCGCTTTTACGATCGCCCGGTTGTTGTTTTCGGTTTTCTATATTCTGAATGTGCCGCTGGGGCGATCGCTCATGTTTGCGATTAGTTCTGCTTGCACAGCTACTTTATTCTATTTCAGTTTAATGGCTGTTAATGGCTAATTGTTATTAGTCAGTAATCAGTAGTCATGAGTCATGAGTCATTAGTCATTAGTTAAGAGACGCTTAATTAATGACTAATTACAATTACCCATTACCAATTACCCCTTACCAATTACTAATTTATGGCTGCTAGTTATTCCTTTGATATTGTCAGCGAGTTCGATCGGCAAGAATTAGTTAACGCTGTTGACCAAACTGTGCGGGAAATTCAAAGCCGCTACGATTTGAAAGATACCAAAACTACCGTGGAATTGGGTGCAGAATCAATTACTGTCAATACGGACAGCGAATTTACTCTCGATGCCATTCACACTGTTTTGCAAACTAAAGCCGCCAAGCGCAATTTATCTTTGAAAATTTTTGATTACGGCAAAGCTGAACCTGCTAGCGGCAGTCGAGTGCGTCAAGAAATTAAACTTAAAAAAGGTATCAGTCAGGAAATCGCGAAACAGATTACTAAATTGATTCGCGATGAATTTAAGAAGATTCAAGGTTCGATTCAAGGAGATGCAGTGCGGGTGTCTGCTAAGGATAAGGATGATTTGCAGTTGGTGATTCAACGCTTGAAGCAAGAAGATTATCCGGTGGCTTTGCAGTTTACAAATTACCGCTAGATTTGAGAGTTTCTCGGGGCTTCAGTCCTCATACGTGGTGACGAATAAGGACTTTAGTCCTGACTACAAACAACTTTTTGCCGACTTAATATTAAATATCTAAACCGAAGACTTTTAATTCGGGAGGATATTCGACAACAAACTGGTAATATAACTCTTGGTTTGCTTGCGGGGGCAGAGACATTATCCATTCCAGCACTCCCATTTCACCTGCTACTATCTTCGGATTAGTGAGAGTCGATCGCACTTTGATTTGCTCATTGCGGCTGACTGGCAATTGCTCTTTTAGTGTCAGGTGTACCTGCACCTGCTGCAAGTTTGTCACATTTAAGCGATAAGCGTAACTCGTGCGCCGCTGCTGGCCGATAAGTTTTTTATCTACTTGTCTTTCTACTAATTCCCGCTCTATTTTTAGCCCTTCATCTATTCCTAAATTAAGCTTGAATTCTTCACCTGGGGAGATATTTTCTAACTGTACAGTACCGACAAAAGTGTTATCGCGAAAGATATTTGCTTGACCGGGTAGCAGAGTTGCGCCTGTCAGCGGATTCACAACAACTGCTTGCAAATAGGCAAAACTGACTAAGCGAGGAACGGCAATATATTCAGGTTTCGAGGGATAATTTTCGCTAAAAATCGTAACTTTGTGCGGTGTACCGTCGCTGGGAATCTTGGTATTTCCCCGTACTTGAAATGTGACGGTGCCGCCTTCTCTAGATACTTTTGCTGTCGCGGTTTGAGCCGCTATGGATTCGGGTGCGGCAGCAGCACCGTCCCCAGCCATCATTGCAAATTGTGCCTCGCTTTCCATCTCTAATTCCATATAGTCTCTTTCCATTTCTGCTTCCGCAGTCGGTCGGGTGGGTTTCATCAAAAGTTGTCGGGAGCGAGCTGATTTTGGGTAAACAGTATCGATAAACCAGGGTTCGAGTTTTGGTGGCAAAGTTCCCATTCCGGGTTTGGCTGTGGATAAAGTCAGCCCTACTTCCGTCCAATCTTCCCCTGTATTTTGATTGACTTCGGCTAGATATTTGAGGTTAATTTGGTTGTTGGTAGTGTGGACTCGCAAGTCGTAAAGGGGAGTCCAGCGGGCTCCCATGACTACATAGGAAACTTCTAGTTCAAAATTGCCTGTGCCACTGGGTTCTATGGCAACAATGATGTTAAAACTTTGCTGAGAATGGGGAGTTTGTACTTGCCGCAACTGCAGCAGCAAAGCTTCTATTTGCTTGTCTAATTCGCGCTGCTGTTTTTCGTGCTGGGCGATCGCACTTACATATTTTAGGTAATTAGTTCCTAAAAAGTTGAGCAATTCGCCAGTTTCGTTTAAACCTACCTGCTGTTTGGCGATGCTACTGGAAAAGAAACCGACGCTTTTTTCGCTCAAACCTTCCACAAATTTGAGCTGAATTTTTCGGGCGGTTATTTTGTCGTTAATTCCCCGTCTTTGGGTTTGTAAATCCTGGATTTGTTGGGTTAATTCGCCAGTCCGATCGCCCACTGGTTCACTGCTAAACACTGTTTCAGTTCGCACTCCCAGCAATCGCACTGCAACTGTACCCGCACCCGTGGCCCTAACTGACTCTGTTTCGAGGGTTGCGGGAACAGAGGCGATCGCCAATTCTGTCTCGTTTCCCGTCAGCGCCACCGTACCGCGCCTCGTCACCCGCGCGCGATCGGTATAAACTGTAACTTCTGATATGCTCGTATCTAGTGTTTTAATGGTATCAGAATTAAGTATTTCTGAGTCAGTCATTGCCAGTTGCTCCTATTTAATAACCGTTTAGTCGATCGAGCAATTTCAAAAGTAGTTTATTAGTCAATTTTCCCGATCGCCCATTCCTCTAGAAAATTCCTCAAGCGCATCCAAAGGCGAAGCAAATAAAATGCAGCGTTTCAGCAAAGATAAGTCTAACTCAGGCAGCATTTCGCTGCTAGTAATGCGATCGTAACCTTCCTCTCGCAGATGGTAAAGCTCTAAAGTGCCGTCTTCCCAAAACCAGACTTCCGGGACTCCCATCAGTCGGTATTTCTGAAGTTTAATCGGACTACCGCTAGTAATAACTACCTCAATACACAGATCGGGAACATCTTTATCTGTTCCGAAACAATAAGACAAATCTGCTTGATACTCCACTTTACCCTCAACAATTTGACTGTAACTGCCACTGGGAAAAAATTGTATTCTATTAAATTGAAAAAAATTGCTCAGTAGCGCTGCAATCAGACATCGAGTTGCCTCGTGAGGTTTACTGATTCCCACAATTTCTAGAACTCCATCACAATAAAATAAGCGTACATTCGGCACGTCTTCAAAACCAGCTTGAATAGCCTTGAATTGATGCCATGTCAAACCGCGCCAAGTGAAACGTTGTTCGACTGGGGGAGAAGTTGTTGGGTTGTCTACAGTTTGAACCATGACTGTCCTCTTGATGTTCAAAATGGTAGCTTAGGGCGCGGGGAGGGCGGGTTTACGACATCATTAGTTTTAGACATTGATGATTTGTAAAACCCGCCCCTACGTTTAATTTTAGCTCAGTGGCTCGATTCCTGCCAAATCCAAAATTTGAGGAATTAAATCTTCTCGTTTGACGGCCATCATGTGAACTCCTTGACAAATCTGCCGCGCTAGCTTGACTTGTTCGGCAGCTATTTTTATGCCTTCCTGCAAGGGTTCGGGAGCTTTTGCTAAACGGTCGATCGTCTCTTGCGGTATATTAACTCCCGGCACGTATTTTTTAATAAATTCAGCATTTTTAGCTGATTTAAACAAAAATATTCCTGCTAAAACTGGCTTGTTGCAGCCCGCTGCAACGTGGTGCATAAACTTATCCAAAACTTCAAAATCTGTAATTAATTGACTCTGAAAAAACTGTGCTCCCGCCTCTACTTTTTTCTCGAATCGGCTTTGCAAACCAGACCAACTGGGGCATTGCGGATCGACGGCAGCACCGACAAATAAATCGGTAACTCCGTCTGTTAAAGGTTTGTCATTCCAGTCTTTGCCGCCGTTCATTTTTTGAATAACTTGCAACAGTCGAACTGATTCCAAATCGAATACACTTTTTGCTTTAGGATGGTCGCCCGCTTTGACGGGATCGCCTGTAAGTGCTAATACATTGCGAATACCTAAAGCGTGGGCTCCCATGAGATCGGCTTGCAGGCCAATTTGATTGCGATCGCGACAAGCAACTTGACAAATTGGCTCAATTCCGTGCTGCACTAAAATCGCCGAAACTGCTAGCGGACACATTCGCAAAACTGCGCGACTCCCGTCGGTGATATTAATGGCGTGCACTCGGTTTTTGAGGCGTTCAGCCATTTGAATTGTGTGAGTTATGTCGCCACCTTTTGGTGGGGCAACTTCGGCGGTAATTATAAATTCTCCGGGGGTGGTGCAGGCTGTGCGAAAACGGTTCATGATTATTTGTCTGTTATTGGTTATTTGTTATTTGACTGTTGACTGTTGGCAGGGGACTGTTAGCAGTTGTTAGTGGGCTGTTGGCAGTTGTCATTCTTAACAAGTAACCAAGAACAACTAACAACTAACAACTAACAACTAAACAGGTAAAGAATAACCGAAAGCTGTCTTCACCTTAGTTAGAGTTTGATTAGCAATAGCTTCTGCTTGTTCTCTTCCGCGACGTAGTACAGACTCTAAATATCCCGGATCGTCCATTATTTCCTTGTATTTATCCTGAATTGGTTTGAGGGCATTAATTGTCGTCTCTGTCAGCAAGGGTTTAAAATCTCCCCAACCCATGTTTTCACACTCGGTTGCTACTTCTTCCTTAGATTTGCCGGAAAGCAGGAGATAAAGCGTCAGCAAATTTCTAGCTTCGGGGCGATCGGGGTCGTCAAAAGTCAAACCCCGCACGGCATCTGTTTTGCAGCGCTTAATTTTTTTGGCGATCGTATCTGGGGAATCCAATAAATTAATTCGACTTTGTTCGGAAGGGTCGGATTTCGACATTTTGCGCGTGCCATCTGTTAAACTCATCACCCTCGCACCGTCAGTCCGAATTAACGGTTCGGGAAGTTTCAATACTGGCTTTTCGGGTGTGCCGAATTGGTGATTTAATCTGATGACAATATCGCGGGTGAGTTCCAAATGCTGTTTTTGGTCTTCTCCCACTGGCACTTTGTCGGCATCGTAAAGCAAAATGTCTGCTGCCATTAACACGGGATAATTTAGCAAGCCTGCATTGACATTTTCGCCTTGTTTAACTGCTTTTTCTTTAAACTGAATCATATCTTCGAGCCAGTTAATCGGCGTAATACAGTTGAGCAGCCATGCTAGTTCTGTGTGCGCCGAGACGTGGGATTGCACGAAAATAGTAGAATATTCTAAATCGATGCCGCAAGCTAAATAGAGTGCCGCGATCGTGTAAGTGTCGGAGGCTAGAGTTGCTGGATTGTGCGGTGCGGTAATTGCGTGCAAATCGACGACGCAGAAGTAATTTTCGTACTGACTTTGACCTTCTACCCAGTTGCGAATGGCACCGAGATAATTGCCGAGGTGAAGATTGCCTGTTGGCTGAACTCCAGAAAGAACGCGCTGTTTGCCCATGAGGAAAGAATAGAATTGAACTCACATTTCTATATTGACACGTTATTTTGATTTAAGATACTCTTGGTTGAAATTCACATCTTGCACCGTTGTCAGCAACGGGCTAGAAGCCCGTTCCACATTTAAGACATCTGTAAAGACACGGCCAGGCCGTCTCCTTACCTTTTTCAACATCTCTAAGGACACGGCCTGGCCGTGTCCTTAGCCGTAGCATTTAAGAAATGGGCTTAAAAGCAATTACCAATCTGTCAGCAACCTTGCTTTGCGTAGAACAAATGTCAGAACAGTTTCTTCGCCGGTAATAATATCGGCTCTGCCCTCCATTCCCGATTGAATCGAATACTGGCGGGGGACATTAGCCTGGGAGTTTCCGAAGAATTGACTGTTGGCGGATTTGAGTTTGGTTAAATAAGTTTGTTCGGGCTTAATTGCCACTTCGTAATAAGCTGTGCCTAAATTATTAGCGGGATTTTGAGGCGCGATCGCATCTGGGGCGATTTCGCTGACAGTTCCTTTTAACGTGCCGTAATCGGGGAAAGGCAAAGCCGAAATCCTGATCTGTACGGGTTGGCCGATTTGGATGCGGGCGATGTCTTGGGATGTCACCTTGGCTTTGACTACCAGGGGTACGTCGCTGGGGACTATTTGAGCGATCGCGCTGCCGGCTTGTACGGTTTGACCAGTATTTCGTACTTCCAATCTGAGAATTGTACCATCAGTGGGCGTGCGGATCACGCTATTTTCGAGTTTTAACTCAATTTGATTTAGTTCTTTTTTAGCTTGAATTAATTGTTGTTGAATGGACGATCGCTTGACTAGCAAAACCCGCCGACTTCTGCCCAGTCTTTCGGCGACATCCGGCAGCGATGTGGCGAATTTTACTAAAGCGGATTCGATTAATTCCTGTTGGGCGGAACTTTCACTTTGGATGCTTTTAAATTGGGCGCTGGCCAAAATTTGATTTTCTAAGTCGCGCAGTTGCTGGTTGATTTGCTGTGCTGCTGTTTGAGACTGATTAATTATTTCTTCTAACTGCTTTTTTTGAGCGTCCAAACGCGAAGCGTCTACAACTGCGATCGCATCACCTTCTTTTACTGTCTGATTCTCGCTGACAGCAATGCTTTCGACGGTTCCTTCGGTTGCTGCTTGCACGACGCGCACTTCTCCGGCCGGACGGACGATCGCGCCTGCTTTGACTGTAGCGCTGTATTTGGTGACGCTAGCAAGGGCGATCGCCCCGCCAAAGGTCGCCACCATCAAAATGCCCCCCAAAGTCGTCCAGCGGCTGACAGGGGGCAAAAACTGGTCGTTATCAAAGGTTTCAGTGGGTGTGGCTTCGGGAGTGAGAGACATGGCGGCAAGGGGGGAGAGGGGAATAGTTTGGAGTTTTGAGTTTTGAGTTGGGGGGGAGGGAGAGATCGATCGCTGATTTCTTTTGTCACCTTTATTCTCAGCTTTCCGGAAATCAAGAATAGGTTTAGAAGTTTCAATCAAAATTCACAGGGTCAAGGTAAAAATCCGCACAGCTTTGCCGTTCTCACCCACAAACTTCGCCAAATATCAAGACTGGTGAAGCCTGCGGGCTACAGTCATGCAAATATGGGGTTTCTGCAATGAGTTTTGGCACTGTTACCGGGTTTTTCATGTATGCGTAGGTAGTAAGTAAGTACATAGGTATTAATAGGAGTTCTTTATGTCAGAAAATCAACAAAATTCACTCTTCATCGAACTCAGCGATCGAGAATCTGCTACTGTCAGCGGTGGCAGCATTACCAGCGGTGTCAGCGGTGCTAACAGCAGCAGCGATGACCTCAATATGCTGTTTTTCCTGCCGCAGCCGAGCCAGCTTTATCAGTACAATCCGAACGACTATCGCCCTTACAAAACGCTAGTGGTTTAAATAGCTGAGTCAGGTTGTGCGATCGGGTAAATTTTGAAAATTTATCCGTAACATTCCGGAGAGCGCACAGCACTAGCAGAAGTATTAGTCAGTATTTACACGAGGCTCTAGAAATTAGATAATATTTCTAGTTTACCTTCAATTTTCTAAACTTAAACGGAGTCAAATCATGAAAGAAACAAAGGACAATTCACTCTTTGCTGAACTCACCCCTGAAGAATCAGCTAGCGTCAACGGCGGTCACTATTATTCTAATCGATACAACTGTTACCGTCCGACCCGTCACGTCGTGTACCGCCGGAATTGCGACGGTTCCTTCAGAACAGTGTACCGCTACTGGTAAAGTAGAGTGCTGTCAATTCAGCTCGATCTATTGATGTGAATTCATAAAGCACCCATAAACTTATGGGTGCTTTGTTGTGTCAATTGCGTCAGTCATACAGCATAAATTTCTGAACTTTCGGGGTCGCCTGAAATTTTGCTGACTTATGGTTTGTAAGTTTTAAAATATCTTTCAAATCCCAATATTTTTTAGATTTTTTAGTCTACCTAACTAATAAGCTGAAAGCGAATTAATCTCGATCGGCACTAATCTATAAACCGAGAAGAGCTATTGATATCAAATCCGGTAGCATTGGAATTAATATTAACCACAGTCAGGACACGGCAGTGCCGTGTCCCTACCCCGATTAATTGTAGGGACACGGCACTGCCGTGTCCTCTATATCATGTCGCTTGACTTTATTTTGAGCGAGATGGCAATGACCAGCTATTTACCTCACCCAAAGTCACCGGCATCGGCTGCACCACATCAAGGGTAAAGCGGAAGACTTTGCGCGCCCGACGACTAATGTCCGGGTCGAAGAACTCAAGCTTGACATCCCAAGAGTCGCTGTTGATGCGACAAAAGGGGCTTTTTTCGACTGTAATGCTGTCGAGTTGACGACCCTGGACGATCCGAGTAAAGGTCGAAGTCGCTTGGAAGATGTTGGTGGCGGCGAAGTTGAGGGCGCGAAGTCTGCCCCAAATTATGTAAGTCGTGATAGACGCGATTTAGGAAAGGAGTTAAGGATTCGCGCATTATATGGTTTCCGGTAGCATCGGAATGATACCGAGGACACCGCGAGAGCCCGGTGTCCCTACGCCGATTGATTGTAGGGACACGGCAGTGCCGTGTCCTGACTCTGGGTAATATTAATTCCGATGCTACCGGAGTTGATATTAGACATCTCTCTATTAGAATAAAATTATCAAAATAGAGTGTTGCGAAACTTCGTTGAAACTATGGACAATAATCGACAATTAATTTATCCTATTTAGTCTAGGAGAGCCTTATTTTTTAACTTATTGCTTCAGTTATCCAAACTGCCAAATTGCCAACTCTCCACCCACATTTAACTGTGCATTATCACCGAAAGTGAACTTTCTTTCCTGATGAACTTGATCCTTCATGGTACAAAAAACCTTGCGAATTCGATAACTGGGAGCAACTTTCTGAGATACTTGTAAAGTAAAACCATCAGAACGATAGGTAGTAATATCTCCTACGCAAGATGAGTCATAGCCAAAGACTCGAAGTAGTAATGCTAGTTCCTCGTGTTCCGCTAAAGTCAATTCCAGATGAACTTCTGAAATGTCGTCAAATAAAGAAGTTTCGGAAGTAGCAAGGTTTTTCAGATAAGCAGCACGGTCAAAGCAACCAGCACTGGTAAGCTTGATGTTTTTATAGTCTAAATAATCCCGATCAAATTCCATCAACCACGCACTGAAGGCTTCTTTCTCTGATTTGAGCGCCAAATAATTAAACCAGGGCACTTTTCCATCTTCGGTTTGACGAACTTGCAAACCAGAAAACGTTTCTTGGGCTACTAAGGATTTTAGCTTTCCATCTACAATATCAATCTGTCCTGCTTGTTTACTATTGAAACCTATACCCGAAAAACCTTCCCTCAACCCTTCCGCACCCCCTGGAGGAAAAAGCTCAATATAGCTATGTTTTCCCCTGAGATAAGTTCCCGCCCAACTCTCTCGATCAGTTTCTACGGTATCTCTGGATATTGTGCAGAATTCTTGGCTAATGAACTCTGATTTGGCTATTGACTCTAGCGTTTCTGTGTCGAGAGTAACATATAAATGGTTAAATTCTATCCCCATGTTTTTACTTCTTGAGCCTTAGTAATACAAATTGTGCTTGTGGAACAGACAAGATGCCTGTTGATAAAAAGTAAGCAGAGGTAGGGACACGGCAATGCCGTGTCCCTACGGGGAGCGATCGAGAAGCGGGTGTACTTCATAAACAACGTGGAATCTGCTGTAAGTCGTGCCAAGGTAAGCTGCCACGCATCTAAATTGTATTTTTGGGCGGGCGGGACACCCCACAAGAATTTGCTCGAATTTGACTGTCAAATTTAGATGTGCCTCAGCTTATTAGGATTATTCCTAAAATTACGAGTACCTTGAAGGAAATTCTGGAATTGCCCAGAAGCTCACGCCATACCGACCCTTGTGGCGCGAGCCCGTCACCGGTGCGTTCAACTCTCTTTACTAGGGAGTGACCAGCTTCTCACCTCACCCAAAGTCACCGGCATCAGAAGCACCACATCAAGGGTAAAGCGGAAAACTTTGCGCCCCCGACGATTATTGTCTGGGTCGTAGAACTCAAGCTTGACATCCCAACAGTCACTGTTGATGCGACAGAAGGGGCTTTTTTCGACGTTAATGGTGTCGAGTTGCCGACCTTCCGCGATCGCCCGAGCAAAGGTCAAAGCCGCTTGGAAGATGTTGGTGGCAGCGAAATTGAGGGCGCGATCGCGCGAAGTCTGGCCCACATTGCGAAGATCGTTGTAGACTCGGTTGAGGAAGGCTGTCAGAGCCTGTTGCACGAGGGGTGCTTGGGCTTCGTCCACCTGACGAGAGATTGCCGCCATCGCCGAGTTCACCAGGGTATTGACTTTCCAGCCGTACATTCCCCGCGCGTAAGGTACCGTCACTACAGGCACAACCTCACCGGAGGAGAGTTCCACCGTGCGGTTGGTGCGTCGGGCGGGTATGCTGACCCGCTCCACAAAATCATCGCTGGCTTCTGGCTCGAGTTGCCCCGCCAACATCAGCACAAACATCTCGTAGACCTCGCCGTCCGGTGACTCTAGGGCATATATCGTGTCTCCATCGAGGCTCAAGGTCCAGATCAGGGAACGGCCTTCATCTGGATTGCGATCGAGGTGCTCGACCATCTGGCGAGCATCGTAGGGGTCTGCCGGCACCGTGATGCCGTTTACTTCGGCGGGAGCCATCTGTTGTTGGAAAGAGTCGCGGCGGGTTTCATCTCCAAAGTCGTAGCCGATCGTCCCTAGGGCGTAAACGTTGCCAGAGTAGGCGGTGCTGGCTTCCACAGTGCCTGTGTCTGCGGGAGTCGCGGCGGCGGTGACGGGTTCCTCGGCAGGAGTGGCGGGCAAGACAGCAGGCATCGCTGCACTGGCAACAACCTCTTGGGTACTGGGGGAGGCCTGACTCGCGAGGGGGGCGGCATAGCCTGCCCGTTCGGTGCGGATCACTTTGTCGCCCGCGAAGGAAATGGTGAGGGAGGGTTGCCCAAACAGCACTCTCATTGCGCCGGGGATATTGACAAAGCCGCGCAGACAGCGTTCTGGTTTTTCTGCGTCGCAGGGAATCGCGGTATTGAGCAGTGCTATTCGGACGGCTTCGGCATCAATGGGTTTACCCTGTTGCAGTTGCAGACTCATTAGCAGCGCAGAAATACCCGTCATCACCGGGGCTGCCATGCTGCTTCCTGTTACGCGCACGGGTTTTTCGGTGCAGGGTTGCGCCCCTAGAATATCTTCACCCGGAGCCAGGATACCTTCTTCTGTGTTGTTGCCGCCCCAGTTGCTAAAGTCGGACGGCGTACCATCGACTTTTGCGGCTCCCACTGCCAAAATTCCCGGCACCACGGCAGGCAGACACCAGGATTTGTTGAAATTGTTCCCTACAGGCGCGACGATCAAGATATTGTTGTCTTGGCATTTCTTAATCGCTTGGAGAAGAATCTCTTCCCCTTCACTGGTTTGGGTGGGGCGACAAAAAGCGCAGTGGATAATATTTGCTCCCAATTCTAAGGCTAAATCAAAAGCGCGGGCGAGGTTAAGAGGAGACAGCACATCGTTATAGTTACCTACTTCATCGTCAGACTTACCTTGTACTAGGGCATCGTGGGGCATATTGATTACCCGGCATTTGGGAGCCACGCCGAAAACAGGGCTGTGCTCTTGACCGACGATTGTACTGGTGACGTGGCAAGCATGGTCGTTGATTTCAACCCGCGTCCGGATGTCTTCTGGTAAGGCAGCGTCGATCGCGGCTTGTTTCTCTTTACCCTTGAGCCCCTTATCCCTGATTGCTTGAAAGCTGGCATAATGTTCTGGGCCGATCGGATCTGCTGGTTCGTGCCAGTAGGGAAAAACCTTGGAGACTTGAGCTCCGGCAAAGCAGGATAATGTGTAATCTGGGTCGCCGTCTAGAATTACGATCGTGATGCGGGGGTCGCCGAGGGTTTGGTTGTGGAGTTCAGCTAGTCCGGGGATGCGATCGTCGAGGTCGTGGGGGTGGAGTGCGATCGATAGTTTGGTTGCAGAAGTTTCAACTTCACTGGCTGAAACCGCCGCCGACTCGCTTTCACCCTCAGCAACACTGGATGAATCTGGAGTCTGGGAGAGCAGATCTGAAGGAGCCAAGTCAACAGCCTCAGCACCCGTGTCCTCAACTTGCGCTGAGGTATTTTCAGGACTTTCCCACACCTCATCTGGCAGAATTTTTGCCACTCGCCCAACTGACTCAAGCTGATTTCCCAATACTTCTGTCTCAGTAGACTCAGATTCAGCCTCAACTCCACCAAATTCAATCTCACTAGCTGAGACCATAGCCTCAGTCAACCCTTCCGCGTCATCAACCTCAATCGACTCCAACCCACTTGCTTCGACATTGCGGTTGGGCAATGACCCGATCATAAATTCTCCGACAGCCGACTCTTCCACATAGTCTAGACCCGTCGCCCGACCAAAAGCATCGCTATCTCCACCCCCCAATGCACAGGTAGCCAGACCCATATTGGTTGCCACCAAGTAAAAGTTTTGCTGTAGCACCCCAACGTGCTTAAGCACCAAGGCATAACCGACAGAGCGATAGCGACGAAAGAGCCGACCAAATCGCGCTGTAATTACCAGAAGGACTTGTGGTGTTCCCAAACCGTCTGGGAGGTTGTTCGCAACGATGTTATAGCCTGACAGAGCAAAGATATTGCCTTGTGGCCCCATAATCTGCTCGAGTTGATGGTTCAATGGGTCGTAGTGATACAGCCCTGTGTCCAACCCTTCACATCGTCGCACCACCGGATAAATCTCTAGCTCATACATCGCTCCACCGTTAGGGTACGGCCGACGGCTCAACTCGCCATAGTCAATATCTGCTTTAAAATCTAGTATTTCTCGCCAATTCTTACCTAACAACTCTTCTATGCCAATTAATTCCTTAACACGGGCAGTGCGATACAGTAGTTCGCTTAGTTGCTCGATCGAGATCGGATGGTTATCGTCATATTCTCGAACCGATTTTCGTGCTTCGATCGCTTCCGTCAGCGTCGCATCGTTATACATCAAAGCGCCCAAATTCGGATGCGGCAGTGGCACAATCCTGTCGCTCATGGGCGGCTTCACCACTGGGAAATCTGACCACTGCTCAATGTCATTGTCTATGCCTGGGTAGTCGTGGCGACCGCCGCGGCTGCGGCTGTGAAACAGCAGGTTATGAAAGTCCCAAAGCTGCAGCGAGGGAGGTTCAGGGTCAGCCGTCAGAAACCCCGCGGCCCACAGCAAATTGAGGAACTGATAGGCGGTTTCTGGTCCGAGGTAGGGCGGTGGCGTCAGTGTTGCTAAGGTTTGGGGCTGGGCGAGTTGAGCCAGCAGCGCACTTGCTCGCCAGTCGAGAAGCTTGACCCGAAACTTGGAGAGGGGGGACTCCAGCACCATTGTGCCTTCGTAGGAATGTTGATAGGCAAAGCGGGAGAGGCCCAGACGGGTTTGTGTCCAGTAGGGTTCGGTCAGATTCAATTCGGCAGATTCCACCATCGGAACCGCCACTGCCAGCGGCAACACGGCGTAACTCAACCAACCCCGCTCATCCAATTGTTGTAGCGTCAGTGCAAACTGTTCCCCGGCTGCCCGACCATCAAGTTCGGCTAACCCTTGCACGAGAGATGCGGTGGTGGTGTTGCCTTCCTTGAGACGATCGAGAGCAATACCGATTCCGGGCGTTGTGGCAAGGGTTAGCAAAGCGGTCGGATCGGATTCTGCCGAGTGCAGGGTGTAGTAGTCTTCGGCGCTTTTGACTTGGACAAAAGGGTTGAGGGAAACAGCGAAAGGGTGATTGCTCATGGCGATGGACAATTACAAAACACAATTAGGTGGGTTAGTCGATGACAGCAGAGTGTTTGCTACAGATGATTGACGGGGAGACTAGGGGAGAGGGTGACGGGGAGATTGATATGTAGCGTTCTTTTTTGGATTTCATATTACTGTTTGATTCTGACAAAATTACAACCCTGAAATTGATCTGTTATTCTAACTTTTCGATCTCGTCGCCCGAGTTATTTTCAATAAAAATCAAAAAACCGGATGCGGTTGACATTCGTCACGTTTATTGTAGTAAAAACAAAAGTTTTCTAATCGACTGTTCTCTAACTCTTGCTCTGTAACAGCCACAGCAGCAAGTGTGATACAACTTTGACTTTGACAAAAATTATAGACTCTATCACCTAAGCTATTAAATATAAAATATTTTGGTATGTCTTTGACGTTTTGGAAGTAAAACCATAAGACTGGCGTTGCATAAGCTTTAGAGAAGCTTGCCATGAGGAAATATGCTCCCCTAAAAATGGAATTCACTTTCTGTGAACAATATTTTTGCATATAGGGTGTGAGATACTTTCCTCTGTTTCCTATTGCTCCAGGTTGTGCTGGAGCCATAGGATATAGCTCCACATGACTGCGACCATCAAAGAAAAGTTCAAAACCGATGACGATCGTATCTCTAATCAAAACCTGTGTTAACTCATCTGAGTAGTGACCACCATCGAGAGCGATCGCTGTCCTTGCTAATTCTTCAGGATCTTCCTTTTCGTCGAGATGGATGTACAGCATAACACTGGAATCTTCAAGTTTTGAACCCAAATGAATGCCAATCGTGTTATTCATGATTTTTCTGGAGCCAATATGTGCTGCTGCAAACTGCTCAAACGCTTCACGATTAATATGTATACCCAGCCGCTTCTCGATTTTATTCAATAATTTAAAAGCATGAGTTAGCGATTCCGGCCAAGTCTTTCCAAAATCATTACAAACTTCAAAACGCCCTGCTAGTAGTCGGCTCCCTTCAACTTTGCAAGAAGATTCAATACCACAAGAACCTTCTATCTCCAGAATTGCCTCTTCAAACAGACGAAGAGGGAACATTGGTTCAACATCAAAAACCTCTTGATGAGTTCGGACAAACTGAAGACGGCGGTCTTTGAGATGATTATTTTGAAGTATAGAAGTTAGGGACATCATCTTATACCAATTTTGGATTTTAGATTTGGGATTTTGGATTAAAACCAATAGGCTATTCCAGACTTTTGAATCAAGACTTCCTATGCCAATTTGGTATTAGTAAGGTACATCGCATCACTATCATTTTTGTTGCCAATCTCAAGAGAGTACCTAACTCTAACGAAAAGTACGGATGGCCTTTTTACCAAAAAATATGTAATGCAAGTTAATCGCTACTGGAATTGACCTAATGGGAATTAACTTCCCATTTCTCACACCGCTAAAGCCCAAAGCTTTGTAGCGGTGGTTTTCTGGGAAGTGTAAGATGAAGACGAGGTAGATGAAGGTAGTGTACAAAACTCAGGATCAAGTAAAGTTTTGAACGCAACTCGACATCTTCAACCTCGTCAACAACACACAGCCTAGGAAATCACTGCGATGGTAACTGGAATTTAACTGTCGTACCACTAAAGTGAGCTAGGCTCTATCTCCTTATTCGTCGAAGGAGGACAGGCAACCTGTGTAAGATGCTTCCGCACCATCGAAGGAGGACAGGCAACCTGTGTAAGATGCTTCCGCACCATCGCAGGAGCACATGGACAGACTGTAAGATGCTTCCGCACCATTACCACCGAGAGCTTCCTCAGAGAGTTCAGCCAAGTAGCTGGGGAGTTTACCAGTGGTGCTCCGCATCACTGGTTTGCCTTGTTGGGGCAGAATGTTCTTCTTATCCATGAGTAATTTCCTCATTTTGTTGTTTGGTTTGTTGACCCGTTGAGGTGGGTCAATCCTCTTCTTCCTTGGGAAGAAGCCTAGTAGGGCGACATCTGGTATGTAGCGAAGCCTGTCGCCCGCAAACTTTAAAAAGACTTAAAAGGGTATCGTCATGGGGTTCATCTCTGCCTCAGCCAGGGGCGCGCTTCGCCATCCCAACTTCACCGGCACATCATAGAGCCGCCCTGGACCCAACCGCGACCAAAAGGTTCGCATTCCCGGTATAATCACTTTGACCACATTCAAGCCGATGTCCGGTCGCGTCTGGTCTAGCACCAAGGTTTCTAGCCCTACGGCTTGGGCAATCCCCACACAGGTCTTCACATCTGTATAGATGTCATCACTCCAACGCTTGGGGTAATCATTGGCGGTCTTCAGCGGCTGCGATACATCTGGGACTAAACAGGGATGACTGGCTCGAGTCACTCCTAGCCACCAGTCTTTCGACTCACCCTTGAGCCTATCGTCGGGAATTTTGTCGATCTCCAGCCCAAGTTGGTTCACCTCAGTGAGGGTGCGAAGAATGGCAATCTTCGGGTCGAGGTGTGCCCCAAAACCTATAGCTATCCGCTCTGAACTTCCCACCGTGCGATACGATACGCCCGCAAACGCCGGAATCCCCAAGTCAGCAGTCAAATCCAGCACCCATAGTTCCCGGTTCAGTTCCCGGTAGAACTGCTGCAACTGAACAAAATACGGCTCATCAAAGCTACTGAGATCCACCCCCGGACGGCTGAGGCGGTTGTACCACCACAAAGCTACACAGTCGCGCTCCACCAGTTCCATGAACCCTTGCAATATTGCCTCTTCCAGGGTGTTGCCCGCTGCGTTACCGTTGGAATCCGCCTTACAGAAGCGATAATCTTCCGGCATAGGATATCGGTAGTAGCAAAAGGCAGTGGGTACATATTTCTGCGTCTGCGCGGTCAACGACCACACCGGAGTCCAGTCAATTGCTTGACTTGGATCAAACCGATGGGGAATCCAGCGATAGGCTGCCTCTGTACCCTGAGCGTTCAAGCTCTCCCGGTTGGCATACTGCTCATCGCTAAAGTACAAACACTGCTCCGGATGAATCGCCAAGTCTCCTAGCTCCGCCAGGGTTGCCCGTTTGCGGGGTTCGTCTCCCTGAAAGATGCCCGAATAGCGTTCCACTGCCTCACAGAAACCACTCGCCCGGGATTGGCTATCGGTCTTGCCTTTACCAGAACTCTTGTAGTTTAGGGTATTGCGTAGCCCCCGCAGCGTAACGGCGCTGCCGAAGCTATGCACCGCCCGGTAGGTGTGTACCAAGGGATTAGTTGGGTCAGAGACCCGCACCAGTTCCGTTACCACTCCCGTTACGGGGCTGAGCAAGTGCTGGTATTTCTGCAAGGTCTGCTCTGGGGTGGTGGAACGGTGGCCACCATCGTGGGTGAAGTGCTTGCGGCGCGATTCTAGCTTTAGCGGTTCAAACCCTTGCCGCTGCAAAATTCCCGAGTCCCCACAGGTCGGACATTGCGGCCGCTTCATCAAGATATGGCTTTTCAAGTCCAGAATTGTCTGGTTGAAGGTGATCACCTTGCCGTCCAGGGTGGGGAAGCGTGCCGTTCCCGGCGCAGTGGCATTGACGTGTTGCTTGACAATCCACTTGGCGATCTCGGTGGCGGCGAACTGTAGCCCCGTTTGCAGGGTCGAAGGCAGCGTCGCCCGTGCCGTGGGCAAGCAGCCTAATACACGCCCGTTCTGACCATTGCGCTCTTGCTGGGCTTGTTTTTGCACCAAGACCGACGACTCAACTTCGCGGTTGCCCCGCAGCCGATGAGCCAGACAGCTCCAACACCCCGTTTTTCCAGGCACAAACACCGGTCCCAACCAGAGGACACTGCCCACAGGCTTGACGAGCAGCCAAGTTTGTTGGTTCTCTAGAGCCTGCTTGTTGATGGTCGCTAGTTCGGGCTGCAAATAGTCATCGGTCAAAACGATGTTGAGCGCCGCCTCCGAACCCGCGTCTGTGGGGTTTTGCACCGGAATGCCCATGTCCCGCAGGGCAGTTGCGAGGGCAGCAAGGGTTACTTCACTGATGTTATCGCCCACCGTTGTCAGCGTGACCGGCTGCTGTAGCCCCTGGGCCGCCACGGGGGGTGCAATCCCTAACTCGCTCCAAAATGCCGCCACTTCCGAGGATAGTTCCGGGGCAACCTCGGTGAGGTAGCCTTTCTCTGCGAGGCGATCGAGCACATAGTCAATGTGTTCCGCTGGGACTGCCCCATCAAATTTTTCGACAATCTGCTCCCGGGTGTGTTGCCCATTCAGCAGAGGCACGATTTGACAGTAGAGTTGCCCGCTGAGGGCGTAGTTGCTCTGTTCAGCAAGGAGGTAGACTTGGTTTGGCTCGATCGCCTCGACATGAAAGTGCGGCTTAATTTGGAGCAGTGTGGTTGATTGCATAGAGCGAACAGTCAGTCATTAAGTGGACGATAACAAGACAGGCTAGGGATTAGGTCCAGATGCGGCCCCGGCGGAAGGGTTTAGGGTGTCTCTGTGACTTCTTGGCTTGCTTCTTGGCGTAGTCGCACCAGTAGGCATAATCTTGCAGCCCGGTCTGGGAAGTAGGCACGTAAGACTTTTTCTCTTCAGGGGTCGAGGAGACTTCCGAGGGTGTTACTTCTGTTTTCTCCTTAGCCGTTTCCTTTTTCTCATTAGCCATAGTTTCCTTAGTTTCCTTAGTTTCCTTGGGTGTTTCAGGTGTTTGGAGGGTTTGCGGTTGCTGGGGAGCCACCACCCCCTCTAGCTTGAGGTAGTCGATCCGGTGTGCACCATCTCCCAACCCACCAGCAGTGGTCAGGGTCAGGGTATGTTGGCCAGCGCTGAGGGCTGGCAAGGGAATCTGGGTTTTGGTTGGCTTGCCTGACCCGATCCCGACGAGTTCGGTCACTGGCTCACCATCAACCCAGAGGGTGTCAACTTGAGAGCCAAAAAAGTTGTAAAAGAGCGTAAGTTCGCCTGTGCTGTAGCTTTGGGCAAGGGTGAACTGGATATTCAGTTTGTCGGTGGAAAAAAGCTGCTTTCCTTTGCTCTGCGGTTTGGTCTTGCGACCGGGAACCACGAGCAACGATGGCATCTGGGGCTGGTTAATCGGGTCTCGATCTGACCCAACAACGTAGGTAAATTCCTCTTGCCAGCCGCCTACCTGCGAAAACTCTTGACCTCCTTTACCAGCTTGACCAATTTGCCATAGGGTTTCAGTTTGCTGAGGCATCGTGATTAGGGGCTTATCAGTGGCTCGTTAATAAAATCGTCCCATGCCCCCAAAGCCGCCCCAGCCCTGGCTGGCTGTACTCTGGCTGGCACTAGAGTGCATTACTTGGCTGAAACTGCGGTTGGCATAGGCTGAAGGATCGTTATAGTTAGCGCCATGGAGCAGATCCATCCGAATATGCACCAAATCCTCGGTAAGACCATCTTCCACATCCACGCACAGCGCAGGCTGGATGAAATGAGGCCGTTTGACGGGGGGAGACAATATAGGAAGTCGCATGGTTGAGGATTCTCCGTATCGATAGGGTGAACAAATCTAGATGTCTTGGCGAGAGTCCATTTTGTTGTGGCACTCTCACCCCAATTGTATTGCCCTTTAATACGGTGAAGACCAAGAACGAACTTCGCCCAATGTGACCGGAATCAGATCGCTGACATCAATGGTGAAGCGGAAAATCTTCTTAGCACGGCGGTTGTTTTCAGGGTCGAAGAACTTCAGCTTCACATCCCAGCAGTCGCTATCCATGCGACAGAAGGGGCTTTTCTCAACAGTAATGCTGTCGAGTTCCATGCCGACGGCAACCGCTTCGCTGAAGGTTCGGGCCGCTTGGAAGGCGTTGGTGACGGAGAAGTTCAGGGCGCGGTCTTGGGAAGTGGTTCCTAAGTTGCGGAGGTCGTAGTAGATGCGGTTGAGGAAGCCATCTAGGGTGTTGCGGATGCGGTCTTCGTCAGCAGTGCCGTCTTCAGCTTGAACCGCTGCCATCGCCTCTCTCACCAAGCTGTTGACTTTCCAACCGTAGATGCCGCGGGTGCTTTGGGGTTCAACCACCGGGATAACTTGACCGGAGAAGAGCTTGACTTTGCGCCCGGTCAAGATGCCGGGGATGCTGACGCGCTCAACGTATTCGGCATCGTTTTCGGGTTGGATTTGACCGGATAGCAGTTCGTGGAGAGCGCGGTAGGACTCGGCTCCGAAGGGACCCGTGGGGTCGATCGCATAGACGGGAGTCAGTTCAATGTTAAGCGTCCAAATGAGCGATCGCGCCTCAGAAATATTGGCGTCCAGGTAATCCACCATCTGGCGGGCGTCGTAGGGGTTCGCTGGCACCATCACCCCTCCCCCTATGTCAAACGGCGGCATCAGTTGCTTGAACGAGTCCCGGCGGGCTTCGGTTCCGAAGTCATAGCCGAGGGTTCCTAGGGCATAAACAATCTGGCCGAGATCCGGAAGTTCGCTGGGGGCTTGGCTGGCGGTGACGGAGTTAGCAGTTATGTGGGGCATCATTGGTTGTTGGGTTACAGGTGTAGGAAACGATTGCATCAAGTTTTGCAAGTTGGGGGTGTTGCTAGGGACAGCCTCAGCCGCTCCTGGCTTGGCGGCAGCAGCAACCAAGCTAGGAGCCGGTTGCCCTTGATTAGCCATCGCTTCACTGGCCTTGGTTAAGCCCCCATCACAACCGCAGCCTGCGGCTTCTACTTCTGATGCACCCACCGATGCGAAATTCTCAGCCATATTTCCTCCTTTTTTTAATAACGTTATGGCTCCAGAGATGTTCAGTCTGCCCGCCAGACACCGACGGGTTTCTTCGGGCAAGTCAGGGTCGCAGGGTAAGGCACTCTGCAACAACACTTGACGAATTTTTTGGGGGTCGGGGGTTTCTCCCTGGTCCCGCTGAAGACTCAGCAGCACGGCTGCTACACCTGAGACAATCGGAGTGGCGAAGCTCGTACCGCTCAGGCGGTCGGTGCCACCACCGGGTTTAGCTCCTAGGATGTCCTTGCCAGGAGCAAGGATGCCTTGGTCTTTGTAGGCTTCGCCCCAGTTGCTAAAGTCCAGGGGTTTGCCATTAGCATCCATCGCCCCTACCGCTAGCACAGAGGGCAAGGCAGCGGGTACGTGCAAGCAATCGCAACTATTGTTGCCAGCCGCAGCGACGAGCAAGACGTTGTTCTCTCGGCACAGACGAACGGCATTCCGCAACCAGCCATCGGCCTCGCCATAGTCGGTCAGTTGACCCCCACTGAGGTTGATAACGTGGGCGCCGGCATTGACTGCTTGCTCGATCCCTCTAGCCAAATCTAGCTGGGAAGTTTTGAGGCGATCGTCGGCGAAGACTGGCACAATTATCCCCTTACATTTGGGAGCTATTCCCTCCACCGGACTGCCCGGTTGCCCAAAGATAATGCTGGCAACGTGGGTTCCGTGGGTGGACATATTGCCACCGATCTGGGCATCACCTTTAACCAAAGTGGGCAGATACCTTAGGTCTGCGCCTTGAAAGCAAGGATGATTTTGGTCAACAGGACCATCCAAAACGGCAATACAAATATTACTATCTCCCTGGGAGAGCGTACTTAATGTATCTAGCATTTAAACGTATTTATTCCCAACACTAATCAGCATAGAGTTGTTTTTTTACACCTGTTTTTTTACACCTATTGATAGCTGCGTTTTCACATTCCATATGAGGTATGAAAAGCAGGCTGCTTGAATTTTAGTCTTTGAAAAAAGACGAGCTGGACAGTTTTTTGAACCCTAGGGATTAGTTGTAGTGCAGCACAATCCTATGCTTGCCAGATGAGCGAGCTGAGGATGACCGGGGATCGCTCGTCTAAGTTGGCTAGCTGCTGGTTGTGTAGCGCTATACTAAAAACTTGAAAATAATAAAAACATACTGAGCAGAGTTTAGGCAAGTGATTCTACACATTTCTTATTATTTGGAGAAATTTTGTACTGCTATCGTGCCTTCATCCTGTTAAGCTTAGTTGGTATGTATTTGGGATTATAGGTTGGTCTGCATAAATAAAGACTATGTATAGAAGGGAAAGGCATAGCGTTACAGACCTAAAAATTCACTTGGTCTGCGTAACAAAATATCGAAAGTCCGTATTCACGGACGATGGGCTGGATTTGGTTGAAAAATCTTTCCGAGAAGTAGCTCGACAGATGAATTTTCAGATATTAGAGTTCAATGGCGAAGGCGATCAAGTTCACGCACTGATTGAATACCCGCCCAAGCTGTCTGTTTCACAAATAGTAAACGCACTCAAAGGCGTATCTAGTCGCCGTTACGGACAAGCTGGATACCAGAAACCAGACCAAGAATCTTTGTGGAGTCCTAGTTACTTTACCGTTTCTGTTGGAGACGCACCAATTGAAGTTTTGAAGCAGTACATCAAAGACAAAAATCGCCCTAGAAGCACGAGGATTAAATCCCGTTAATGTCGGTCATTGCAAACAAGATGGAGTTTGAATCCAAAAAATTAATCTACAGAAGTCTGTCCTCTGGCTGCAATCGGTTTGAAGACTTTGTGCTGTTGAATCCGGGGATTTTGGCAGAAACAAACCTACCTGCAAGCGCCTATTTTTAGGAGACAGCTAGGCAAGAAAACACGCCCTAGCCCTTCTCCGATCTCGAACTCATTTTTTGTTTAAGTTCCGTTAATTCAGTTAGAGAACTGTGAAAAAAGCGAGCACCCATAATTTTATGGGTGCTTTTTACTGATTTGCCAGGCGGCGGTGGGTATTGTTCTTTAGGCTCTACTCATTTGAAAAAATGCTAAAAAACATCCCATTTTTCCCCGGAATACCATTCTACGGAAAAACAAATAATTCTCTGAAATATCAGGTTGTGCTCCAGCAGAGCGAAGAAGATTGTGGCGCGGCTTGTCTGGCTTCGATAGCTAAATTTTACGGACAGAATTTTACAATTAGCCGCTTGCGAGAATTGGTCGGTACGGGCCAGCAAGGGACGACTTTACTGGGCTTGAAACAAGGGGCTGAGGCGATCGGCTTGAATGCTCGATCGGTGCGAGCAGCCGCTGCAATTTTAGACAAGCTCGATGATGCCCCTCTACCGATGATTATTCACTGGAACGGCTATCACTGGGCAGTTTTGTATGGGAAGCAGGGCAACAAATATGCGATCGGCGATCCGGCTGTCGGTATGCGCTATGTTTCTAAAGCAGAATTAGCAGCAGCTTGGACAGATTGGCTGTGCTTGCTAGTAGAACCCGATCCGCAACGGTTTTTTGCCGCAGCAGAGGGTCAACCCCCCGCCAATTCCTTCCAAAAATGGATGCGCCGGATTGGGATTTACCGCCAGATTTTAGTGGAAGCATTTTTGCTGAATGCAGTGTTGGGTTTGCTGTCGATTTCTTCGCCTTTTCTAGTTCAACTGCTCACCGACGACATCCTGGTGCGGGGCGACAGACAACTCCTGGCGAGTGTGGCGATCGCAGTTATAGTTATGAACCTTTTTAGCAGCAGTTTAGGATTGGTACAGTCTAACTTAATTGCTCAGTTTTCCCAGCGTTTAGAGTTGGGATTAGTGATGGAATTTGCGCGCAAATTCCTGCGATTGCCTTTGAGTTTTTACGAAACCAGACGCAGCGGCGAAATCGTCAGTAGATTACAAGATATCCAAGAAATCAATAAATTAGTTTCTCAAGTCGCTATCAGCTTGCCCAGTCAATTTTTTATAGCTGTAGTTTCTTTTATTTTTATGTTATTTTACAGCAAGGAATTGACGCTGGCAGCTACAGTGATTGCTGTGTTAATGACTGCCTCTACAGTGGTGTTTCTGCCCGTTTTGCAGCACAAAACGCGCAGTTTATTTGTGCTGGAAGCAGAAACTCAAGGCGTTTTAGTAGAAACTTTTAAAGGCGCGCTGACTGTCAAAACTACTAGCAGTGCCCAGGAACTTTGGGAAGAATTTCAAAGCCGCTTCGGCCGCTTAGCAAATCTCACTTTCCGCACTACGCAAATTGGCATTCTCAACAATATATTTTCCGGTTTTATTGCCTCGGCGGGCAGCATCACTCTGCTGTGGTTGGGCAGCGGTTTGGTAATTGACAAGGTATTGAGTATCGGTCAGTTGCTAGCGTTTATTAGCATGAATCAAAACGTTACTACTTGGGTGACTTCCTTAGTCGGATTTTCGGATGAAATGACTCGCGTCCAGACAGCAACTCAACGGCTTTCGGAAGTTATCGACGCTGAACCGGAAACTAAAAACGATAGTAATAAACCTTTTGTAACGGTTCAAGACCGCGACGGTATTGTTTGCAAGGGTGTTAGTTTTCACTACCCCGGCAGACTTGACTTGCTGGAAAATTTTTCCGTCACGTTTCCCGGCGGTCAAGCAATTGCTTTGATCGGCTATTCCGGCTGCGGAAAAAGTACGCTTGCTAAAGTAATTGCTGGTCTGTATCCGCTGCAATCGGGTAATATTAGAATTGGCGGTTACAACTTGCAGGATTTGTCTCTCGACAGTCTGAGACAGCAGGTGGTTTTGGTTCCTCAAGAAGCACATTTTTGGAGCCGTTCGATTCTCGAAAATTTTCGTTTGGGCAGTCCAGATATCAGCTTTGAACAGATTGTGAAAGCGTGTAAAATTGCGGGTGCGGATGAATTTATCAGCCAATTGCCTGATAAATATCAAACAGTTTTAGGGGAGTTTGGAGCGAATATTTCTGGCGGACAAAGACAGAGATTGGCGATCGCCCGCGCCATTCTCAACAACCCACCCGTATTGATTTTAGACGAATCTACCGCAGGGCTTGACCCCGCAAGCGAAGCGGAAGTTTTAGAAAATTTGTTGATGTACCGGCACGGGAAAACGACGATTTTTATCAGTCACAGGCCGCGAGTGATCGATCGCGCCGACTGGATTATCATGTTAGAACGCGGCAGGTTGAAACTGCAAGGATCGGCGGCAAAATTGCGATCTATTCCCGGAGACCATTTAGAGTTTTTGCATCCTTAAGCTGTAGTGCATTTAAATTACATATTGTCTGTTCCCCGTTTCCCGTTCCCTGTTCCCTTTCACCAAATCCTCACACCCTATTTAAATGCACAACAGCTTAAACAAGTGAGAACTTATTAAATCCCCGACTTCTTCAAGAAGTCGGGGATTTGAGTATTCTGTTGTCCTAAATCAATCTGACATATACCATTGTGTAATCCAGTCATCCACCTCACCCGTGCGAGGATTACGCACACAGATTGCTTGAGTCATGGGATGAAACTCTGCCTTCCTAGGGCATTATCTTTTCAGCAAAGCGATATTCTTTCCCTTCCTTAAAGGCGGTAAAACTTTGCCCGTCAGGGCTAAACATTACAGAGAAACTATCTGTATCACCATTTTCGTGCATCAATATGCGAACGTCAATTGATCGTGCCCTAACATTGCTTTTTTTCCAAACACCCCGCCACAAATTACTTGCACTCACAGTTCCGTCGGCGGAAAATCTCCAGGGAACTGGATGGTAAAATCCAGGTTCTGCCCCCACTCGCCACAGGGTGTTGTTCACCATGGAAAATATTTCGTTCACATCAGAAGAGTCTCTAGTCGAGGATGGGGGTGAGTCATTAGCTTGTGGTAGCGAAACTCTGGGTTCTGATGCAGACAAAGAGCCAAGGTTTTTCCCTGTGTATCTAGTCATAGGAGCTTGTTGAGGCACAATCAGTGTTCCAAGCGATGCCATGATTCCAAAAATGACTAGGCTGCCAAATATAACCTTTGTTGGTGTGGAATTTGTGAAATTTAACGCTTTTCCAAGGATACCGTTTTCACGACCCATGTCAATTGGCTGAAGTTCCTTCAACGCAATAGCGGCATTAGGATAGCGGGTTTTAATGCTGGTAGATACCATTTTCTCTAGCCAGTTAACAAACGGATAATTCAATCTCGGTAGCTTCTTTTTAAATTGAATATGACTATGCTCATCGAGTAAATTCCCAATCTCCGTTGATTTTGTTTTTGTCAACAAACAAATTAGTGTCATTCCTAAACTATAGAGATCGGATGATTCTGTCAGTTCACGATTGAATAGTTGTTCTGGTGGCATAAATCCCATTGTGCCTTTAACAACACTGCTAACTGTTGTATCGTCACTTGTGCGGGCAAAGCCAAAGTCTATCAGATAAGCTGCGATCTGTTGTGAACGATTAACCAGAATATTTTCTGGCTTAATATCTCTATGTACAATAGAGGGAGAGTGCTGCTGTAAATAGACAAGAACATTCAATATTTCAACAGCAATTTGCTTAATTTCCTGTGGCTCAAAATGTTGAGCATGAGACAAAGGAACAGCTCTTTTGTATTCCTGAATTAAGCAAAACCCGTTCGCAGTTTCAAATGAATTAAGATATAGGGGGATGTTAGGATGATTAAGCGATTTTAATATCTTAAGTTCTGCTTGATAAGCATTATACCCAGCCCAAGAGGTTGTGCTGGTTGCAAATTGAAATTGCTTGATCGCAACAGCTTTTTGATCTTTTATTTGAATTGCTTTGTAAGTAACTCGACCTCCAGAGCGATTTTCCCCTAGAACTCGGTCAACCTGATATCCTTGAGAACTAAAGTCTGGATACTCATTTGTGGATTGCATATCTATAAAAGTAGGGTAGTATTATGATGACACACTTTAATTTTCAGATGCTTTCACGATTCAGCGTAGTCGAACCAAAATCATTCGCCTCCATCTCCAACTCCATTGCCAGCATTATAATGATTTTTGCCAGCAGCCGATTGACGATTTCGTGAGGTTCTCCTGGCATCCCGATCTCCAATACTCCCTGGCCATAGGCAATGCGAGTTGGGCGATTATCTCCCAAGTCTTGCAGCAAGGTTTCATAGGTTTTCCAGGTTAGCCCTGAAACGATCGTGGCACTACCAGGAGTCCACGATCGCTGCGGTCATGGATTAGCTCTCTAGCGAATGATACTTCTGTTTCTGAGGTACTCGCATTATAGCGGTTCGGGCTGTGTATTTAGATTCCACAGCACGATCGTCGTAAAGTGCGTCGCCATCAATAATCTATCATCAGTAAAATCAAAAATCTGGCAGCAAGCTCGCCTTTCATCGTTCCTCCTCAATTTCCAATTCTACTGCTTCTAACTCAGCTTCCAACTGCTCAACACTTGGCAAACTTCCCTGTAACTGCTCCGGCAAAGCCTCCCGCAATTGATAAGTCGAAACGCCGATCGGTTTATTCATATCCCGCAAAGCATATTCGACAATCTTCTGCTTTTTATTTTTACATAAAATCATTCCAATAGTCGGCATATCATCCCGGTGTTTCAGCAAATCATCCACCGCCAAAACGTAAAAACTCATCTTTCCAGAAAACTCCGGCTTAAACGCTTATACCTTCAAATCAATTACCACAAAACACCGCAAACGTAAATGATAAAACAATAAATCAATATAAAAATCTTCCCCTTCAACCTCCAGATGATACTGACTGCCCACAAAAGCAAACCCCACCCCCCAACTCCAGCAAAAAATCGCGAATGCGATCGATTAAAGCCTTCTCTAATTCTCTCTCTTGTGCTTCCTTCCCTAAACTGATAAAATCAAAATTATAAGGGTCTTTCAACAACTGTTGAGCTAATTCAGATTGCGGGTTGGGGAGAGTGCGAGAGAAGTTCGTATCAGCTTTCCCTTGTCGCCGATACAGCCCGCTTTCTATCTGATGAACTAATACATTTCGACTCCATCCTTGCTCGATAGTTTGGCGTGCATACCACAGGCGTTCCTCTGACGATTTCAGCTTTTCCATTAAGGCGATATTGTGATACCAAGGAATTTGTGCAAGCACCTCTTGCACAAATTGTTCATCCGGGTAAGTTTCCGCAAAACTTCTCATATACTTGAGATTGCGAGGTGAAAAACCCTTCATCTCAGGAAAAGCTTTTTGCAAGTCAGCAGCTAAATTGTCTATAATTTTTGCTCCCCATCCTCGCTGCTGTTGTCGGTTTAAAATATCCCGTCCAATTTACCAGTAAAGCAACACTAATTCGCGGTTGACCGAAATCACAGCCCGCACTTGAGCTTGCAAAATACGTCCCTTAAGTTCCCGCAGAAAATCATGATAATCTTCGGGAATTGGTAAGTTATTCGCCATAAACTAACTCCCGCATATTTTCCAGAACGATCGCCTCTATTTCATCTCACATTTTAAGCTATTATCCAGAACAGGCAAGATGCCTGTTCCACAAAGAGTGATTTTTCTTCTTGTGGGGTGGGAATCCGGCCCGCCCGGTTTTTGTTTGCTATTTTATCATTGTTAATGTACCTTGCAAACTAGGGCGATCGCCTCTTGATTTTCTAGTACCAAACCGTACTCCAAACCTTCAACAACTGCCTGACAAGAAGCATCCAAAATATTACCAGAAACCCCAACCGTCGTCCAGCGGTCTTGACCGTTACTAAACTCAACCAAGACGCGAGTTTTAGCAGAAGTTCCCGCACCGCCGTCGAGAATCCGCACCTTGTAATCTGTCAGGTAAAAATGCGCGATCGCCGGATAAAAATTCACCAAAGCTTTCCGCAAAGCCGCATCCAAAGCCGAAACCGGGCCGTTTCCTTCCGCAGCTTCCAAAATATTTGTACCGTTTACTGACAATTTCACCGTTGCCAAAGCCATACAATCTTCGCCAACCTTATCGCAGTGGACTTGAAATCCCTTAATTTCAAACCACGGCGGCCGTTGTTCCAAGGCTTCCCGCATTAACAATTCAAAAGACGCCTCAGCACCCTCAAATTGATAGCCCTGACTTTCCAAATCTTTCAATTTTTCTAGAATTTGGCGGCAAGCAGGATTTTTGCGATCGAGTTCAATGCCAAAAGTCCGAGCCTTCGCCAAAACATTGCTCAAACCAGCTTGATCGGAAATCACAATGCGGCGACAGTTGCCAATTTTTTCTGGTTCCAAGTGCTCGTAAGTCAGCGGATTTTTCTCAACCGCCGATACGTGAATTCCGCCCTTGTGAGCAAAAGCGGAAAGACCGACAAAAGGAGCACGGTCATCGGGAGCAAGATTGACAATTTCGCTGACCGACCGACTTACTTGAGTTAATCTAACTAATTGCTCGTCTTCAATGCAATCATAACCCAACTTGAGCTGAAAATTAGGAATCAACGAACATAAATTAGCATTGCCGCAGCGTTCGCCGTAACCGTTAATAGTTCCTTGTACCATCTTCACTCCTTCCTGCACCGCAGCCAAAGCATTAGCAACCGCAACTCCAGAATCGTTGTGAGTGTGAATTCCCAACTGGATCGGTAGTTCACGATTTGTTTCTAAAACCTCTAAAACATCGCGAACAACTTGACTAATTTCATGCGGCAAAGTACCGCCGTTAGTATCGCAAAGCACCAGCCATTCTGCACCGGCATCCGCCGCCACTTCTAAAGTTTTAATAGCATAATCTCGATTGTGCTTGTAGCCGTCAAACCAGTGTTCGGCATCGTAAATAACGCGCCTTCCCTGACTCCGCAAATATTCAATTGTATCTCGAATCATCGCCAGATTTTCTTCTAGCGTCGTCTTCAAACCTTCAATAACGTGCAAATCCCACGACTTGCCAAACAGCGTTACCCAGCGAGTACCTGCGGACAAAATAGCCTGCAACATTTCATCATTAGCTGCCGTTGTTCCCGGCCGCCTTGTCGAACAAAAAGCGACTACTTCGGCTTGAGTTAGCGGCTGTTCTTTGAGCCGCCAAAAAAATTGTACGTCTTTAGGATTCGCCCCCGGCCAGCCTCCTTCAATAAAGGGAATTCCTAAATTGTCTAATTGCCGAGCAATTCGCAGTTTATCTTCGAGAGATAAGCAGAGTCCCTCGCACTGAGCACCGTCTCGCAGCGTGGTATCGTAGATCCAGAGCCGATTTGTCATGGGAAATTGCGATCGAGAACTTGGTAATATATCACTTACTATATTAGATGGATTTATTTGAAATTAATGCGATAATATATATGAAAATTAACATAAATCTAACAGGGGTAAATTACTGTGGTCAAGGTACAAGCGCAAGGAAAAACATTTGAGTGCGATCGCGGAGCGAATCTCCGTGAAGTTTTGCTCAAAAACGGCATCGATGTCTACAACGGCAACGCCAAAGTCATCAACTGCCACGGCCTCGGCACTTGCGGCACCTGCGCCGTCAGCGTCGAGGGCGAAGTTTCCGAGTCCCAGTGGCGCGAAAAAGCCCGACTTTCGGTTCCTCCCCATTCTCCCGCATCCAACCGCCGTTTGTCCTGCCAAACCAAGGTTTTAGGCGATATTAAGGTGACAAAATATGACGGTTTCTGGGGCCAGGGATCTGAAACTGTCTGGAAACCCCAAGGATAGATTTTTTGTTAACGAAGGCTGATAGGACGATCGCCGTGCAAGATAATATGTAAGACTTGCGCAAGAATTCTAACTGTAAGGTGCCCCAACCAGCACCTTACCATCAAGAAAGCCCCGAGGTCAAAAAAGTCAGAAAGTCCATATAAAAGTCAATGAATTCATCTCAAGATATTCTGATTATTGGCGGCGGAATAATCGGCCTTTCGCTAGCAGTTGAACTCAAATTGCGAGGGGCTTCTGTCGCCGTTCTCACCGTCGATTCTAAACAACCTACTGCCCGGGCGGCCGCCGGAATGCTAGCCCCGCAAGCCGAACGAATTCCCCCCAGTCCGATGCTCGATTTGTGCTTGCAAAGCCGCGCACTCTATCCCGCCTGGATTGAACAGCTAGAAGATATTACCGGATTGAAAACAGGATATTGGCGATCGGGAATTCTCGCGCCAGTGTGTCAAAATGAGCCTCAAGAAAAGCCACTTTTATCAAACCTTAATTATCAATGGTTGGACGGAGATGCTGTTCACCAGCAGCAGTTGGGATTGGGTCAAGAAGTAATTGGCGGGTGGTGGTATCCTGACGACGCTCAAGTTGACAACCGCGCTTTATTTCGGACGCTTCAGGCCGCAACTAAAGAATTACAAATTGAGATTATTCAAGGTAATGCAGGAGAAATTATTCGGCAGGGAAATCGAGTTTTTGGAGTGGAAACAACGGCAGGAAAATTACAAGCTGACCGTTATGTTTTGGCTGCCGGTGCTTGGTCTGAGCAGTTATTGAATATTCCTGTGTTTCCAAGAAAGGGGCAAATGCTGTCAGTATGCGTCCCAGAAGATTGTGGAGCTATTCAGCCGCTGCAAACAGTTTTATTCGGGATTGGCATTTATCTTGTGCCGCGTCAAGATGGCAGAATTATTATAGGCGCTACTAGCGAAAATGTCGGATTTACTCCCGGAAATACTGCGGCGGGAATGCAAAGTTTGCTAGCAGGAGCTATTAAGTTATATCCAGAATTACAGAATTACCCGATTCTGGAGTTTTGGTGGGGATTTCGGCCGGCTACTCCTGATGAGTTACCTATTTTGGGTGCTAGTGTTTGGGAGAATTTGACATTGGCTGCGGGGCATTACCGCAATGGCATTTTGTTGGCTCCGGTGACGGCTAAATTGTTGGCTGATTTAATTTGCAATCAGAAATCCGATCCGTTATTGGCTGCTTTTGATTATTCGAGGTTTGGATCTTCAGAACTTACTTGAATCTCGCTATGTAGGGTGCGCACTGCGCACCTTACCGCTGTAAGTAGCGCGTCAAACCATTTTTTTGCCTTAGTCCTGATTAGTTCGATTCCTGTTTTTTGGGTTGGTTCAATTCCCTGCATTTAGCGACAGCCAAATCGTAAGCATTTTGGTAATCGCTACCGCCTAACATCAAATCGCCGTAATATTCATAAGGTTGATTTCCATAAACTGGCAGGGGGTCGTCTTCTGGATAATCTTCTTTTGATTCTTCTAGGATTGCTTTGAGTTTCTTGACGCTGAAGCGCTGTACAGGGAAGTAATGAATATCTTGAGCGATTAAACCGAGATGGGGAAAGGTTGGGTCAACAATTCGCTCGTCGAGTTCAATCCAGCTATACTCGATGGGTTTATACGGGGCTCCGGGCACAGCTAAAAATCCTTGGACGTAGATTGCGCCCTCTGTGGCTAACGCTGCTTTACAGGCGTTGTCAAAGCAGTTTTTACGGTTGCTTTTGATGCGAGCAGCCATTTCAATAGAAAGCGTCTCATCTAATAGTTCGGTCATAATCGATTTCTAGTCGCGTGTGCGATTAGATTGTAGCAAACCCGAGCTATCTCCGAGCACAAAAAACGCACGCAATTGCGATCGTTCCTCAAATTCTCGTCTCCAGCAGGTCAAAATTGGCAAATCAGAGGCGGTTTGCCAAAAACGCGGGCGAGGTGATACGGAGTTTGTCGATCGCCCATGTAGCCCGCAAATAACAAGATTTTAGACCAACGTCCGGTTATTGATACGGGGTTGGTGCGGTTGGCGGCGATCGAACTGACGTACCCTACGATATATGATTCTCGATTTTGTAGGATGCGTCAGCCTCTTTAAATCTTTGGGGTAACTGTAAAAATACATGAGGTTGACGCACCTTACAATAAGTTGAATATGAGCTAGATCATAGAAAGATTTAGGATAATTTGGCAAGCTGAGAGTAAGATTAAATAGGAGGTCAATTTAATGACCGATACTGCTCTCAATTTTAAGACTGCACCGGGACATGAAGTGCTCGCGGCGGCTGGCAAGAAAATGCTGAGGCCGGGGGGGAAATTTGCTACGGAACAGTTATTTGGATGGGCGGATTTTCAGCCAGGGGAGACTGTTTTGGAGTTGGCGGCTAGTTTTGGATATAGTTCGATCGCCCTTGCTAAACGTTTTGGCGTAAAAGTAGTGGGAGTTGAGAAAAATCCCGACAGTGTGGCGCGCGCTCGTGCTAATGTTGCAGCAGCCGGTTTGAGCGATCGAGTGGAAATTGTGGAAGGAGATATTTTTCACTTGGATCGGATTTCTCAACAGTTTGATTGGGTGTTGGCTGAAGCTATCCTGACAATGCAGTCGCCGTCGGGGAAAGCTAAAATTGTATCGGGAATTTGCGATCGGCTAAAGCCCGGGGGCAAGTTTATCTCTCACGAACTTTTAGCTAGAAACCGAGAATCAGAAATTCACAAAGCTTTATCCGAAGTGACTCGGGCTAATTCCACGCCTTTGTCTGAGTCGGGCTGGATTGCTGTTTGCCAAAACGCGGGTTTGCAAGTTGAAAAGTGTCAAACCGGGGTGATGGGACTCCTCAACTTGCGGCGAATGGTTGAAGATGAAGGGTTTGTGGGTACTGTGCGGATTTTGTGGAATATTTTAAGCCGATCGCAAATTCGCGATCGTATCTTAGCAATGCGTCGAGTTTTCCAGCATTACCAACAGGATCTAGGCTACATCGTTATCTCTGCCAAAAAACAATCTTAACCGACTCAATCGATTTTCGATTTTTGATGGAAGAAAGTGAAGCCACTGATAAATTCGAGACTTGTGACCAAATTAATTAATTGTCAAAAAATATGACTACTACTCTTTTACCGCTACAATCTTCAGCAATCCAACTCCGAGACGCAATTGAATATCCCGCCGCCGGAGTGCTGAGCAAAATTTTAGTAAAGGACAATAATTGCCAGTCCAGCCTATTTTGTCTGGCTGCTGGCACCGAAATTTCCGAACACAGTTCGGCGCGGAATGCCACAGTTAATGTCATCGAAGGAAAGGGTCTTTTGACTTTGGAAGGTAAGGATATTGTTTTGGAACCGGGCGTATTTGTCTTCATGCCCGCTAAAGCTCTTCACGCTTTGAAAGCTGAAGAAAAATTGGCGTTTATTTTGACACTTTCCGAGGCTAATTAATTTCCGCAATATTGCTTGGGTGGCGGGTTTAATCAACCATAGTTGCCTAAAATCAATAATCTTATAAACCCGCCCAGATTCACAGATTGTCGGGGCGGTTTAATATCGTGAGTAGCAGTAAAATATTGTTGGTGAAACCCGCACTACAAGAATTGGGATATTAACATTTAGTCTATAGCAATCCTTGCAGGAGCAGTATTTTTTTTCCCCCGCCCCAACCCTCCCCGAACCTGCGGGGAGGGAGTAAGAAATTCACAAATGATTTAGGATTGCTATATTTCATCTCCCGAGGCGATATCCTCCAATTTTTCCCAATCCAATACAATAATTTTACCGCCTCGACTGTAGGATACAAACGGCTTCAGTTTCTTAAACAGCCGCACGCATTCTTCGTAGGTGATGCCAATACTGCGAGCAATTTGATAGTAGGGAAAACGTTTTTCTAAACATACGCTATTATCCGCCATCTTCGTACCTTGCTCGACGGCAAAGTAATGAATAAATCGGGCCAGCCGCACGATCGCCCTTTCCGACACCAAACCGTGCACAGTCTCGTGCAGTTGCTGCAACCGCTGGTTGAAAACCGCCAATATTCGCAAAGCAATCTCGGGATTTTCCCGAATTGCTGCTAGCAAAACTTCCCGTTCTGTGGTAAGAACTTGCACATCAGTTTCTGCCGTCACCGTTGCCGGGGCAATGCCGTTGCCTAGCAAAGCAGGTGCAGCAAAAATATCTCCCTGAAATAAAGTGCGGAGAATTGTTTCTTTGCCCGCCAGCGCTGTTTTTGCCACCCGCAGAGAACCGCTCAAAAGAGTGTATAATTTTTCGGGGATGCGATCGCCCTCATACATCACAACTTCTCCCTGTCGGTACGTCCGAATTGCTGTATGTTCTTGCAATCGCTCTAATTCAGTTCGGTTTAAGCTGGCAAATATCCCAATTTCAGCCAGTTGCTCGACAGTTGCTTTCATACATTTAACTCTACGCGATCCGAGTCCATTGAGAATATAGTAACGGTGAATTCAGAATATATCGAGACAAGCAGAGCCATCTATGAAAATGCAGAACCAGAATATCGGCAGCATTATTTTGACGAGGTAGCTGGCGGATTTGTGCTAATTCACCAACAACACAATCTTAATAATTCGGAAACTTTTGTCGCTGAAGTTTTGGCTAAAATGGGAAAGAGAGTTAGACTTTTGAGCGAGCAAGCACCGTCTGGAACTAAAACTCCAGATGCTGAGATTGACGGTCAAATTTGCGAATTTAAGGAATTAACAAAAGAGTCGAGTAATCTAAAAAATAGAGTACAAGAAGGGTTTGGAAAAGCCAAAAATCAAAGTGCAAATGCAGTCATTTTTCACGTAAATATAGAAAATTACGACATTCGAGAGATAGACGAAGGCATCAGGCAAGCCATATATTGGGATGTCAAGCATCTCATGCAAACTATCATTTTGGTTTTCAACAACCAATCTGTTCTAAAAATTACTAGAGAGGAATGGGAAAATGGGCAGCGTTTTTCAAGAATTTGAAGAAATCGTAAATAGCGGTATAAAAAATAATATGCCGCGGGATGCAAGATTGATTATTGTTGGAGAGATCCTCTACGCAGTAACTCGGGACGAACTAACCAATAAAGAAGGTTGGCTGCTAGAAAATATGCTCGGAGGCAGAGAAGAATGGGAAAATGGGCTAGAATATGCTATTTTTGGAGACCCAAAACACGGACACATAGCGCCACCCTTAACTATCTCCGATCGACCTCTGGTTATTGCCGGCAAAACTTTTCATTCTCGCTTGATGACGGGGACGGGAAAATATCGAAGCATCGCAGAAATGCAGCAAAGTGTCAACGCTAGCAGGTGCGAAATTGTGACTGTAGCTGTGCGGCGAGTGCAAACAAATGCTCCCGGTCATGAAGGATTGGCAGAGGCTCTTGATTGGACTAAAATTTGGATGCTGCCAAATACTGCCGGTTGTCAAACTGCGGATGAGGCAATTAGAGTAGCTCGTTTGGGCCGCGAAATGGCGAAACTTTTAGGGCAAGAAGACAATAATTTTGTCAAATTAGAAGTGATTCCCGATGCTAAATATTTGCTGCCAGATCCGATCGGCACTTTGGAAGCAGCAGAACAATTAGTTAAAGAAGGTTTTGCCGTTTTGCCCTACATCAATGCCGATCCCCTGCTGGCAAAACGCCTAGAAGAAGTCGGTTGTGCGACTGTCATGCCTTTAGGTTCGCCCATCGGTTCGGGACAAGGGATCAACAATGCTGCCAACATTCAAATAATTATTGACACGGTAAATGTTCCTGTGGTAGTCGATGCGGGGATCGGAACGCCGAGTGAAGCTGCCCGAGCAATGGAAATGGGAGCCGATGCACTGTTGATTAATTCGGCGATCGCCAATGCCCAAAATTCCCCGGCCATGGCAAAAGCAATGGGAATGGCAGCAGAAGCGGGGCGGATCGCCTACTTAGCAGGAAGAATGCCGGTCAAAGATTACGCGATCGCTTCTTCTCCCGAAACAGGTACTGTCACCTCAAAATAAATTCCTGAATTTTCCTGGGCGCTTTTTTGGTACAGTTGTAAACATCAAAAATATTAAGGATTGTGACTGATGCCTTACATCAAAGATGACGATGGACGCCTGAACAACTTTGCTAAAGAGCCGAAGGTGTATGAAGCCGTACCTCCCAACAAGAACCAGCAACGGAACTATATCATCATGGGAATTGCAGCAGCCATGTTGGTCGCTGGTTTGGTGTTTGTGGCTGCTTCCGTCTAAAAGCTGGGCTGAGACTCAAAGCTGCTTCAAATCGCAATTTTAAATAATCCTTCAGCAAACCATGTTTTCCAACCAATGGAAACATGGTTTTTGTGTTTCAATACAAAGCAGGTAGTTCCGACAATCCTGAAGCGTGCCGAGCGAGCTGGAAAGCTAAATAAGACAAGCAGAAATTTGGTTTTTTCCTCTCTGCCGTCGGGTTGAGGGACTTGGGTGGCAATTAATCAGACGGATCGTCACAAACATAAATTTGCTAATTGAAAATCTACAATCATGCAGGTCATCACCGGTGCGATTGACGGCCGTTCGGGCCGAGTTGCGAGTTACGAGCGATCGAGATTTCAACTCTAAAATCCAAAATCTACAATCCAAAATCTACAATCTAAAATCTAAAATCGGCTGACCGTGATGTCTATTCCTTCCCAAAAAGTTTCTAGCTCGAACAAGCTGATCTACCAACGCTTGAAACAGGCGATCGACCTCAATTTACGCCGTCAAATTTTTATTGCCGCCTGCGACGACTTGTGCTTGCGGGACTGTCTGGCAGCCCGCTTGCAGACAGAATTAGCCTCAGAGAACGCAGGCTCCCCGATCGACTACCCCCGATTTGTCAGTTTGGAACTAGACTTAAGCGATCCAAATCCTTGGGGTTCGATCGCCGCGTGGCTGACCCAACATCCACCGCCCCAAAACAGGGGCAGCTACAGCCCTTTGCCGGGATTTCAAATTCTCGGGGCAGAACACCTGACCAGGCATTCAGCAGCCGTGCAGTGGTCGTTCCTGAGCTATTTGAGGGACATTGAAGCACACCTGCAAATGTGGGAGTCTACTGTGTTGCTGTGGGTGTCGCGACCCTGGCTGAGTTCGATCGAGCACTCGGCCCCGGAATTTTGGCACTGGCGAACCGGAGTATTTGAGTTTGAAGGCGAACCAACTCCAGCTAAGGGAGACTTCGGGCACTTTGAGGACTTGGAGAACTCTGGAAACTTGCGAAACTTGCGGGACAAGGGAGACTCCGGCGACAAACTTTTAATATCTTCTTTGTCTGAACAATCCCCAATTGCCGATTCCCCATCTCCAATTGCCGATTCCCCATCTCCAATTGCCGATTCCCCATCTCCAATTGCCGATTCCCCATCTCCAATTGCCGGTTCCCCATCTCCAATTGCCGGTTCCCCATCTCCAATTGCCGATTCCCCATCCGTCGAACTGGCAAATTTGGTGCTAGCAGCGGCCTCCTCCGAGGAATTGGAAGCAGAAAATAATGGCGCATCCGAGGACAACTTTCTGCCGCTGCAAACCCTGCAATACATCGAACTGCTGCAAGAACATCAGTGTTGTTCCGAAGCATTGGCTTTGGCTTATCACAGTTTGGGAAATTACTACCGCGATCGCATTCTGGGCGGAGACCCTTCCCTGCAGAACCTGACAATCGCCATTGGCGCGATCGAACAAGCGATCGCGTACCTCGAACTTGACGCCAACTCGCAGCAAAATCAACCACCAACCGACGAATGCGCGCGGCTGATTTCGGAATTGACACAAAATTTAACTCAGTACGCCCAAGAGTCCAACAACCTACCGCCCGTGGACGATCTGCTTAACGATCTCGGTACTCTCTACTGGATGCTGTCGCGCGATCGCACGCAGCATAACGCCTCAGATCCGGTATCCTGCCTTGAACGCAGCATCGCCCTCTACCTTGAAGGTTTGAACCGAACAAATGCCGAGACCGCACCTCAAACCCGCGTTAGATTAAACAAAAATTTGGGAATCGCCTCGGCCGATTTAGCCCGCTATCGAGACAAGACAGAGAACTTGCAGCAAGCAGTTGCAGCGTACCAACAAGCGCTGCTGGATCTAGACCCCGCCGTGGAACCCCAGCAGTACGCTGCGGCTCAGAATAATTTGGCGACAGCATACTGGAATTTAGCCCAAGACGGTGAGCCGATCGCATATCTCAAAAGCGCGATCGCAGCTTACGCCCAAGCCCTCTCCTGCTACAGTCCCGAACGAGAACCCCTCAACTATGCCGGAGTGCAAAACAACCTCGGTACCGCCTGCTGGAACCTCGCCCAGCACGAACCCTCAGAACCCCTCTTCGTCACGGCGATTGAGGCTTACCGCGAAGCATTGAAATACCGCACCCGAGAATTAGTACCCGCCGCCGCTGCCGCCACCTACAACAATCTCGGTACCGCTTATTGGCATTTGGCGAACCAGTTCCAGCAGAAACAGGCCCGGACGGAATCTTTGCAGCAGGCGATTACCGCCTACGAAGCCGCCTTGGATATCGCCGGAGATATCGATCAAACCCAACTCACCTTTGACGCCTTGGCCGCCCGCAACAATCTCGGACTAGCCCACTATCAACTAGCCACCGACCCACATTTCGCCGCTAATAAAGTCGCACAGACAAGCCATCTAGAAGCAGCACTGCACCACCAGTTGCAAGTGTGTGCCGAATGGGGACAACATCTCAAGGACAAAGGGTTAACATATGGGGATAAACTCAACCTGCAAGCCCCGGCAAACTCCCAAGCTGCTGATTCCCGGCAAACAGCATTGAGCTATATTGTCAAAACGATTAGAGCTTTCTATAGTGAATGTGGGCTGCCTGGCCAAAATTTAGCCTTATCCAAAGTTCCTGGAGATTTATTGCCTGAAATCTTGCGTAGGTTATAAATATGGCTATAACTATTAAAAGCTCAATTTTTTCGAGATTTGTATCCAGTTTTCTATTATTATGGCTGAATATTCTTGCCTAATTCTTCAAGCAAAGTTGTGGTCATGGCCCCTGTAAAAATCCTTGTGGTTGATGACGACCCGGCAATCCGAAATTTAATTCAGCGTTTTTTGAGCCAGCAAGGTTATCAAGTTGAGTCGGGCGAGGACGGTCAGACTGGTCTGGAATTATTTGAGCAACTCAATCCTGACTTAGTAGTTCTAGATGTAAATTTACCCGATACTACTGGCTACAAACTGTGTCAAGAAATGCAAAGACGCACGGGCGTGTTTGTGTTGATGCTGACCAGCCGAACGGATGAAGCTGACAAAATGAAAGGGTTTGCCGAAGGTGCTGACGATTACATTACTAAACCTTTTAGTCTTGTAGAGATTGGAGCTCGCGTTGCAGCAATTTTAAAGCGCAAGCGCATAGTTACTCCCGCCGAACAACAAAGTCTTACCTTTGGAGAGCTACTCATAGATCCGGTTCGCCGCGAGGTAATTATCGGCAGTCAGATAGTTGCTTTGACTGCTTTAGAATTCGACCTGCTGTACTGTTTGGCCAGCAAACCCGGTCGCGTGTGGAGGCGATCGGAATTGCTGCATGAAGTGTGGGACTACGAGTATGTAGGAGCCGATCGCGTGGTGGATGTCCATATCGGTCAAATTCGCCGCAAAATTGAACCAGATGCCACTCAAATATCAATGATTCAAACCGTCCGGGGGGTGGGTTACAAGTTTGAACCCACAACCTAGTAACATTTGGTATTCGGCAGCGGACATGAAGGCAGAAGGCTGTAAGCGCGGGTTCACCAATATCTCTGATTTACATACTCGATATTTGTCAACCCGCCCTCGCCACCCAATAATTCAGATCGAGTGTCTGTAAACCCGCCTCGGCAAATCAAAACTATCCTTGCTTGTTCTGCAAATACTCGCGCACTTCTAGCGCACGCTCAAAACCCCTGCGCACGCAATCTCCCAAAGCCACGCCGCCAGTGTAGTTGCTGCACAAATACACCCCTGGCAAAGATTTTAAGCCCCGATCTATTTGTTGCAGGCGATCGAAATGCCCCAGATTGTACTGAGGAATCGCCCGCTTCCACAGCTTCACCGTTAAAACTTTTGGCTGTGGCACATCTGGTTTCAGCAAAATCCGAGACAAATCTCGGTGCACCTCCCGAACGATTTGTTCTGAGTCGAGATTGCCAATTTCCGAGTCTGTTGCCCCGCCGATGTAACTGGTGAGAGTTTGCCAGCCTGCAGGCGCGCGATCGGCAAATAAACTCGATGTCCAAATCGTCCCGAGAGTGCGAATTCCCTGCCCCCTCGGAATTAAATTTCCAAAACCTACTAATTTACCCTTGACATCCGACTGCGGGTATGCTAAGACAACGGAGGCAACCGTAGGATAAGTAAAAGCTTGTAAAGCGCTGCTAACTTCCGGTTGCAGAGGCCCCAACAAATCGGCTGTAACGTAAGCCGGCGTTGTCAAAACCACGGTGCGCGCCTCAACTTGTTGGGGCCCGTCGGACGTGGAAAATTCAGCAATATAAGTTTCGCGTTCTGTGCGCTGGAGGCTAGTCAATTGCCAGTTGAGTTTCACTCGATCGCCCAATTGAGCAGCGATCGCCTCTGGCAGAGCCTTCAACCCCTGTTTAAACGAACCCAACTCCCCCGGCCTAGTTTTAGGAACATTCGGGTCTGCGGGCATTTTCTTCGGTCTTTTCCTCGCAGAAAGCAGCGCCCCCGCCACCAGGCCGCCACCCACATCAGCCATCTTCGTTACCCGCCCAAAAGCCGCAGCCGCGCTAAGTTGTTGCGGATCTCCGGCATAAACCCCAGAAACAAAAGGTTCCACCAACCGCTGCATCACTTCCGTCCCCAGATGACGGCGGAAAAATTGAGAAACAGTTTCCTCGTCACCCTGCTGCGAAAGTCGATGGCCCATTGCCGGCGCGACAAACCCCAAAGCCCCGAACAACGCCCGCATTTTCCCCGGAAAACTCAGCAACTGAGACTGAATCATCGCCGGTGGAGTCATCGGCACCGGTTGCAGCTTATTTCCCCAATAAACAAAACGAGGCAATTTGCGATCGGCAAAAATCAACTCCTGCTTCAATCCCACATCCACCGCCAACTTCATCAATTCTGGCGTCGGCGAAAAACTGTTCGGGCCCTCCTCCCAGAGAAACCCCCCCGCTGTCACAGTTGTGATGTTCCCTCCCACACGTCCCTGACTCTCAGCGACTAAAATCTTCAGCGGCGATGCACTCGTTGCTTCCTTGTGAAGTGCGTGCGCCAAACTCAAACCGCTAATACCTGCACCCACAATTAAGGTATCTAAAAGTTCCATATTACATAGAAAAATATCGCAATCTTAATATGTTACATGGCTTTGCACGGCTTGCGTTCTTTGCTGGACGTACTGCAAAACCGCTTTCAGATTACCGAATTCGGAATCGGGAATTGGGAATGGGGAGTCGGGAATTGGTAGGCTGTTCCGTATTTCTCAAGCATTCTTCTCGAAGGTTGTAGATTCACCTCTCTCCGTCTCCCCGCGTCCCTCACCGTCTCCTTTAAGACGACGGAGTTACATTGTTGCTGTGCAGGTCTTGAGGAGATTGAAACAGAGTTTCGAGATAAACTCTAGCAGCTTGGCGGTAGCTGCGCGACGCTTCCGGCGTACCGCTGTCGGCATTCTGCAACAAAAACAGCGACAGGGCCGCGCAAAATACTCGGTCTAGATCCCATTCGGGATGGGTTTCCAGGTAAGTTTTGAGAGAATCGTGCAGCGTTTCGGGAATTTCGGCAAAAATACTGACTGTTGGGTTCATCATTTTTTTTAGTCTCGCTAATAAATTGAAAACAGAACCCCCCTTTCGGCCGGATACAGGTGCAGGCACAGCCGAAATCAGAGCGCTTTTTTTATGTCGGTCGCATCATTGTGCGCTATCTAGGGGTGGGTTTGTCAATGTTGCGAAATATTACAAAGTCCTTTATGTAAAAAAAAGATTTACGAAATAATGGGCTTTTCAACTCATTATTTGTTACATAACTTTATATTTTGGAGTTTTTATGAAGGATTTGGCAGCAGGTTAACGAAATCCCCAATTCTGCAGCAAGATCCGACCGTACCGTTGATTTCTGTGGAAAACTTCCTCAAATCTGTGGAAAACCTCAGACTTGCCTGTGGAAACGCTGTGGAATGTTTAGGTAAAAGTCAGGGAAAAAATAAGAATTGCAAAGGGCACGGGCATGGGCATGGGGCATGGGGCATGGGGCATGGGTAGCAAATGACTGCTGACTGCTGACTGCTGACTGCTGACTAATGACTTCCTAAGTGCCACTGTGCGGCTTTTTGGCGGATGGTTTCGAGTTCTTGGGGCGGCATTTTGTCGAGGTTGGCTAAGATAAAGTTCATGCGACCGATCGATCCAAGTTTGTCCCGGTGGCGCGCGAGGAAGTCCCAGTAGAAGAAGTTGAACGGACAGGCATTTTCGCCCGATCGCACTGTGCGATCGAACTTGCACCCCTGACAATAATCGCTCATTTTATTGATGTAATTGGCAGAAGCAGCGTAGGGTTTCGACGCCAACACACCGCCGTCAGCAAACAAACCCATGCCCAGCACATTAGTCTGCATTACCCAGTCGTAGGCATCAACAAACGCGCTGTGGAACCACTTTTCTAGCTCCTGGGGCGAGATTCCCGCAATTAGACCAAAATTGCTCAAAATCATCAATCGCTGGATGTGGTGCGCCCAAGCGCTGCCTTCGACTTGAGTTAAAACTTGGCGCAAACAGTTCATATCTGTTTTGCTAGCGTCCCAAAAAAACTCCGGCAGCGGCTGAGTGTGGTTGAACCAATTCTTCTGAAAATAATCAGCATCCACGTAAAAATACACACCGCGAATGTATTCTCGCCAGCCGAGAATTTGGCGGATAAAACCTTCGACGCCGTTTAAATTTAAGTTTTTTTCTAGGTAGGCTGTTTCGGCAGCTTGAATAACTTCTAAAGGATGCAGCAAGCCAATATTGAGATAGGGAGAAATTAGGGAATGCCACATTGTTTCCTCCCCCGCGACCATCGCGTCTTGATAAGGCCCGAAAGCGGGTAGACGCTGTTCTATGAAGTTATCTAATACTTGCAGTGCTTGCTCTCGCGTAACCGCCCAGCGAAAAGGTTCAATATTTCCGTAAGTTGGGAAAGATAGAGATTTAACTTGTGCGATAACTTCTTGAGTTACGGCGTCCGGTTCAAACCAAATAGCTTTCGGTGTATTCAGTTTGCCTTTTGGCGGCTGGCGATTTTCTTTATCAAAATTCCACTTGCCTCCAACAGGTTTATTGCCATCCATTAAAACTTGGAAACGCTGGCGGCTGGCTCGATAGAAGTCTTCCATTAACAAACGTTTGCGACTTGAAGCCCAATCTTGGAACTCTGTTTCTGTCCAGAGGAATTGATTGTTGGGAACCAGCGTTATCTTGCAGGGAAGTTGCAAGTTTTGAACGAGCTGTAAAAAAGGTCGATCGTTCGGCACCATCACCCGTAATTCAGTAATATTCTCAGCTTCAACCCAAGCTTGGAGAGGTGTTTCAAAATCGCCAGATGTTGTGTAAGTGACTTGACAGCCGCCGCGCCGCAATTCTTCTGCAAAGTGCCGCATTGCCGACCAAATTAATACTAATTTTTGTCGGTGGTAGGGGCGCTGTTGAACGTGCTGCCAAGATTCAATTAAAATTATCGGTAGGGAAGATCGATCGTCAAGGCTGAGGTTAAGAGCAGCTTGCTTCTGCCAAAGTTGATCGCCTAGTATCCAAACGCCAACAGTCATTTTTATTTTTTTTCCGTGAAACTTATTTTTTACTTTTTATGAGGGCTGGTTGTCTATTCAGCCAACTAAGTTTGCTGACAAGTTACAACTCACGAGTCATAATTTTTTAAGTTCTTCAAAGAACTTACTACAGGATAACATTGATTTAACAAAATAGGAATACTGACCAGTAATTTTAAACTTTATGTTGGTGTATCTTTCAGTTATTAAGATAACTCGATCGTAAAAATTACACAAATATTAAATTTATTAATAAAACCAAACAAATGGTTGCCAACAGCTAGCGCCAGGTTTTTTAAAGAGCTGTGATACGGTAAAATAATTAGCTAACCTCCCGATAGGAGTGCTTCCGGGGCAGCTTTTACCAGTTATTTAGGAGAAAGTAAATGTTCGATTAATTCAGTGACTAGGACAATATCAAATGAGTGTAGCATATCGGTATCCTGAAGTACGTAAATATCGCCTTGGATCGAGTGACACGCGGGGAATTTTTGACGGGAAATGGCAATTACGGGTGCAGAAGTGTCAGCGCCGACAACTTCGCCGCCGTGATCTGCGATGAAGTGACCTCGGCTGCCATTGCCGCAGCCGAGGTTCAAAACTCGGAGTTTTCTCTGGCTTGCCTCCTGAATTGTCGCTAGCATTTCTAAAAGGGGAGATATCCAATAAGCGTGATGATATCTGGGACGGTTGTTTGTGTAATAATATCTATAATTGCTAGAGTGTTTTTTTCGTCGATTAAGCTCTGGAGATTATTGCCGAGACCGCAAATTTACGGAGCATGGGTACACTGTTTGGGCCAATGTTCGCCATATTACGGTGGTGAGAGTCGATCGGCGACTCGATCGTCTCATTCTTTTTGTTTGACAGGTGAATTATTCTCAGCGAATCAATCGGATGTCAAAAGAAATTTTTCACAGGGTGCAAAATCTCGAATCGCCCATCTCGGGCTCATCTCTCGAAGGCATTCGGAAAGAAAAAGTCCGATCGAGCAAGGACGATCTGCTTACAGTAGCCGGATACAGAACTTTTTGCCTCTTACCTTCGGCCGTGAGCGTGCATCCCTGCGATTTTACCTTCAACCAACTGCCGTCTGTAAACCCGAGGCTTTTTTGCAGCCTTACAGATGTTGCCCCGGGGCGATCGGGTGTAAGTTGAGCCGACAATTGAGATAAAATTGTGACATAAATCACAGACATTTGCCAAACAAATTGCTAGCCCTCTTTAATTCAAGACACTTAGAATCGAGATTATTACAGTGGCTTCTATAATTGTGTTTAACTGTTGTTCTAAAGCTGTGTTGTCCTCTCAGCAGAGCAGCCGGGACAGATTCGCTAGTCGGTCTGGTTTATCGCACTATGGTCGCTGTTGGGTGTTGCACCTTAATTTAGATACGTCCTATGGTTAAGTTAGGTCAATCCTCCTTTCGCCGTATTTTACTGTCGCGGATTTTGTTGCTCAGCGTACCTGTTCTACTGGTGGGGGAGTATGTTACCTATCGCAAGGCACGCTCGACGCTTCTGGAAACTGCTCGTCAAAACTTGACAGAAAGTGCCGTCAGAAAAGCAGAAACTATTGAACAGTGGGCGAAATCGCTGAAGTCGAATCTGATCGGCGCTTCGGAAAACTCGATGTTGCAGTCTGTAGAGCCGAAGGATTATCAAAAGTTTATCGCGCAATTAGGGCAGCGGTTGCCAGCGCAGGTGGATTGCTTGCAATTGACTAATTTAAAAACAAATCAAGTGATAGCAAGCACTTGCGGGCAGCAGCCCATTCAGTCGCTGCCTGCCAAATTTTGGCCGCAAGTGCAGCAACAGCAAACGCTGCTGGACGACAAGAGCGTTTACATCAGTCTGTCGTGGCCTGTGCAGCCAGAGGGGAAAGCAAACGACAAAAAGCTGGCTTTGGGTGCTGAAGATTTTCCCGAGGCGGGTAAAGAAGGCCGCGACAGCCAAGTGAGTTTGGTGTTGAGCGCTCCAGTTTACATTCGTCGGGGCAACAGCAGGCAGTTGAGTTATGCTTTGAGTTTGCAGTCAGCCCTGCCAGTGCAAACCAGCGCTCCCAAGGGATCTCTAGCCGGCTATACGGTGGCGATCGACCAAGATGGGACGATTTTGGCGCACCCGAATATCAATCGCGTGGGCCGCAATATTGACCAAGAGGCAGATGCCGCTCGACTAAAAAGTATTGTCAGAAGGGCGATCGCCGGCGGACAAGCTTTTCTCCACCTATTTTCCTTTGAAAGAAATGGTGTAGAGTTGCTAGCAGGATATGCTGCTATCCCGAGTCCTTCAACTAAACAGGAGAACAGCAAGTGGATTATTTTAGCTGTCTCTCGTTTAGATTACGCTCTGTCTGGTTTGGAAGAAATTCAGCAAGTTTTATTTAATTTAATTGTAGGTTTGATTGCTGCTAGTATCATCGCAACTTTATATCTTTCTCGCGACTTGGCGCGTCCTTTGGAAAAACTGAGAGACTACGCGCTAAAAGTAGAGACAGAAGCGCCGCAGGCAGTGCCCCAAAACTTCCAAATTCGGGAATTCAATCAACTATCAGAAGCACTCAATAGCATGGTGCAGCGCCTCAGATCCTGGGCGGGAGAATTGGAAGTCGCAACCAAGGAAGCGCAAGTTGCCAATCAGTTAAAAAATGAATTTTTGGGCAATATTTCTCACGAATTGAGAACGCCGCTCAACGGGATTATTGGTTTTATTCAAATTGTTCGAGACGGCTACTGCGATGACCGAGATGAAGAGATGGAGTTTTTGCAGCGTGCCCACGACTCGTCAATGCAATTGCTCAATATTATTAATGATATTTTGGACATTGCTAAAATAGAAGCCGGCACGTTCTCCATGATTTTAGAAGTAGTTGATATTACCCAGGTACTGGAAGACGCGATTGATTTGCAGGCCGCTCAAATTGAAGAAAAAGGTTTGAAGTTAAGTTTGCCAGAACCTCACGCTCCGATTATTGTTCATGCCGATCCGGAGAAGCTCAAACAGGTGTTTTTGAACGTTTTGAGCAATTCTGTTAAGTTTACAGAGTCGGGCAGTATTAAGATATCTGTGCGGCTAGAATCGAGGAGTAATTCTGGTAGTTTTAACGGCAGTGCCGAAAGTACGAACGGCCAGGGCGGTCAAAACGATTGGGTGGTGGTGACAATTAAAGATACGGGAATTGGTATCGATCCCCAGCAGCAACAGAAATTGTTTCAACCTTTTGTGATGGCTGATGGTTCTACAACTCGCAGGTTTGGCGGTAACGGTTTGGGCTTGGCTATCTCCCGAAGGATAATGGAATCTATGATCGGAAGCATTACCCTGCACAGCGCTGGTGTTAATCAAGGTACTACGGTGATGATTTCTTTGCCTGTCAATCAGCAGTCTAGTTTTTATTTTCAGAGCCAGGACTTAGTAAAGGAAAAGGGGAATTATAAAAATTCTGAGTGATTTTCCAAATCTAAAATCTAAAATCTAAAATCTAAAATCTAAAATGGTATTAGGGGCTGTCCGCCGAGTTCGAGGGATTTGCTCAAAGCGCTGAGAATGCGGATTAATTCGACGGAGGCGGAGCCGGAAGAGGTAGGGCAGGGGGTATTTGTTTGCACGCAGTTGAGGAAGCGATCGCACACTTGACGCAGCGGTTCTACTTCTTCTAAACTCAACACTTCGCGACCTTTGAGGCTAGTAGTTTTCTGCGGTGCGATCCTCTTCGAGGGCTTCGCTAACGCACTTTTAAAATAGTGATGCTCTTCGCCCCCGCAATTGTGATTGCCGCGCTGCAAAATCAGGGGAGTTTCTGGCGACATTTCGTCAAAAATCAAGGTTCCCAAACTGCCAACAACTGTTAAGCGCCGTTGTTTGTCTGGATTTAGCCAGCACAGGTGAATAAATGCTTGAAATCCGTCGGGATAGGTGAGCGTTACCCAAACTAAATCTGCTAGTCCTTCTGCTGGATTAACCGTCAGCAGTGAAGGAGCAAATTGATTTTCTATTTCTGTTGCTGTTTCTTGATTTATTCCTTCTTCCCTCTCTCCTCTTTTTACCTTGAGCGAAGCCGAAGGGCTTTCTTCCTTCTTCCTCCTTCCTGCTTCCTTCGGAAATACAGTGCCGATCGCGCTTACTTCAATTGGCGTTTGTTCCAACCAAGTATTGAAAATAGCGATATCGTGAATAGCCAAGTCCCAAAGGGCATCAACGTCATGGCGAACCGGTTCAAAATGGGTGCGCTGGGCGTAACCGTAGCGCAATTTTCCGAGTTGATGCTGTTGAATAATTCTTTGGCCTCGATCGACTGCTGGATGAAACAGATAAGTGTGGTCAACGAAGAGTTGCCGCTGCTGTTTTTCGGCTAATTGACAGAGTTCTATTGCTTCAGTCAGGTTGAGGGCGAGGGGTTTTTCTGCTAAGACGTGGTAGCCTTGTTGCAGCGCTGCTGCTGCGAGGGTGTAGTGTGTGGAAGCTGGAGTGGCGATCGCCACAGCTTCCAGTCCCGGCAATGCTTGGACTTGAGACCAATCGGTAGCTAGAATCACCGAGGCATCGAGATTAAACTGTTTTTGAACGGCCGCCAATGAATCTCGATTCGGGTCTACGACCGCTAAAACTTGGCTGTTGGGATGTTCGAGAAAGTTGCGAATTAGGTTAACTCCCCAGCGGCCGGCACCCAATACAGCTATTCCGATTTTCATTAATTATAATTTCAAAAATCGCACAGCAATTATAGCATATTTTGTTATTATTATCTATGTTTTAACTCAAAAAAATCACTGTTGACAGTTGACAGTTGGTAGTAGTTATTGGTTATTGGTAGCAGCTAACAAATAACTTATAACACCAGTCAACTGTCAACTGTCAACTGTCAACTGTCAACTGTCAACTAATTTATTGAAAGCTGCCTGAGCCGCTGCTTGTTCGGCCGCTTTGATCGATCGACCTTTTCCCTCTGCTACCAACTTTCCCTGAATGAGAACTTCTGCTGTAAAACGATCTTCCCCGCCCTGGACTGTCCCGGTTTCTTGCACGCTATATTTGGGCAAAGTTTTGTATTTCCCTTGAGTCAATTCTTGGAGAGCAGCTTTGTAGTTTTGGCGGGCCGGATCGCTGCGGATTTCTGCCGCTAGGCGTTGAAAGTGAGAATCTAGCCAAGGGCGAATTAATTCTAAGCTCTGCGTACTCAAATAAAGCGCAGCCAGTACCGCTTCCAAAGCATCGGCCAGTCGGGGTTCAGCGCCTGTTTTGTCCGAGGCGGCGCTGCTGGAAACAATTAAATAGCGATCGAACCCGTAACTTTCAGCGATTTTAGCAAGAATGCGATCGCTCACCAAGATCGATCGAATAGCAGCAAATTCCCCCACTGTACAGTCGGGATAAATCTCAAACAACAATTCCGAAGCCGTCAGCCGCACGACTGCATCGCCGACAAACTCTAGTTGCTCGTAATTTGCCTTAGCTGACGCGCTCGCATGAGTCAAAGCTAAATCGAGGAGATGCCATTTTATCGCAGCATTCTTTGGCAGTCCCAATTTTTGAATTAATGTTTCAAGTTGCTTTTGGCGACCCGGATAAATCATACCATTTTAGATTTTAGATTTTAGATTTTAGATTTTAGATTTTAGACTTGCGAATAACTCATGAATCGCCGGGTTGGAAGCTTGTCAAAAGTTGCATTCTTTTTTGAAATTGATATCAAATTCATATTAATAAAAAAATCATTGAAAAACTAAATATTTGTCCGGGTGCTTGTGGCGAACCTTACCTAAAATCAGGCAGGTCGAAAAGATTTGTCGGCCTTATTCCCAAGCGGGAATTTTACATGACTTATGCACAGACTGTACCTGTAGGGTGCGCACTGTGCATCTTACAACTACAGATAGTTTAAAAAATGATTCCTTGTGTAAGTCCTATTTTAATTAAATTGAGGGGGGGAAAAAGTCGGACATAAGCCGGGTTCTGTTCTCTCAACTGCAAGCAGTTTTTGAGGGCAGTTATCTATCTGGGACGCCTGTTACCAGACGCCTCAAGCGGTACCAAAAAACGGAACTGGTAAAAAACCAACCATAGTCCCTCCGACCTTGCTCCCAACTGGGGTTTACCGAGCCAGCACCTCTCGATGCTGCTGGTGCGCTCTTACCGCACCTTTGCACCCTTACCCCCTAACACTTTGCGATTTTCGATGCTCGATTTTTGATGCAATCTCAAATCTCAAATCTCAAATCTCAAATCGGGGGGCGGTATCTTTCTGTGGCACTATCCTCACGATCGCTCGCACTGGGCGTTACCCAGCAAGTTTGGTTTTTCGGGAGTCCGGACTTTCCTCAGACAAGCTTTCGCTAATCCGCAACCGCCTGCGCCTACTTTTTCCCCAGATTTATTGTACGCGATCGTTCGTCAATCAATTTGGGATTTGAGATTTACGATTTTAAGTTGTCCCTCACTTAATTTGGACATTTGTGTTTATTCAAACTCTTGTGCGGTAGTCACGAACGCCCGCCCAACAATTAAATTGCCATGCAAATCCCCTTAAATCCCCTCACGGATGAATCTGGAAACTTAAAATTTTTGGATTTATGACACGGCTTCAACTAGGGGCAGGAAACCTTTGTCCCTAACAGGATTTTGAATTATTCACTCCCTATCCCAAATCTCCAATCTCAAGTCTTAAATCCGGTTACTTTACTGACTCATCTTTCACAGTAGAAAAGTTTTCAAACCAGCCGCGCCGCCAGAAGAAGTAAACTAAAGCCGAGGCGATCGCTACCATGATCGCCCAACAAAGCGGATAGCCAAAATACCAATTCAGTTCCGGCATATTCCAAGGCGATTTCTCTGTATTGAAATTCATCCCGTATACTCCCGCCACAAAAGTTAGAGGAATAAAAATACTAGAAATTACTGTCAGCAGTTTCATAATTTCATTCATTTTATTGCCCACAGATGACAGATAAACATCCATTAAACCCGAAGACAACTCTCGATAGGTTTCCACCATATCCATCACCTGCACCGTGTGATCGTAACAGTCGCGCAAGTAAATTCGCACCTCGGGACTAATCAAATCACTGCTATCTCGAATCAAAACATTAATTGCATCCCGCTGCGGCCAAATGGCGCGGCGCAGCGTCAGCAATTCTCGCCGAATTTTATAAATTTTTTCCAGGGTTCTGCGGGTGGGGTTCACCACCACTTCATCCTCTAGTTCTTCAATGCGCTCTCCGTACATTTCTAATACTGGGAAGAATCCATCTATAATCGCATCTAAGAGAGTATAAGCCAGATAATCTGAGCCGTGTTTGCGAATAATTCCTTGTCCTTTACGAATCCGCTCGCGAACGGGATCGAAACAATCATAGTCCGGTTCTTCCTGAACAGTTAACAGGTAATGTTTACCCAAAAGCAAACTAACTTGTTCTTTGTGAAAAATATCTGAATTCGGCTTAATCATCACCATCCAGGCAATGATTAAAATATGATTTTCGTAATGTACAACTTTAGGGCGCTGGGGTACATTAACCACATCCTCTTGAGCCACAAGATGCAAATCAAACACTTCGCCCATTTGAAGCCAAGTTTCTTGATTTCCCAATCCCAACACATCAACCCAAGAAACAGATGCTGTATCTAAATACGCAGCAGCTTCTTGAGGATTTTCCAAGTTTGTGCGCTTAGCTGCTGTGTCGCAATAGTCAATTAATACAATCTCGGGAGGTGGCGCATCGGCTGGTAAGTCCAGAGTTCCCGGCGGAGACCCCGGAACGTCATAAAAATAGTCAACGTAGGAATCATCATCATCATCATCTTTAATTGCTTTTGCAACGGCGCTAGAAGTATGTATGCTTTTGGATACCATGCTAATATTCCTGACTTTTAGAACCTTTAATTAGATTATCATTTTTCTCGTGCGACTACCAATTACTACTTACCAACTACTAATTACCAATTACCACTGCCGAATTGGAATCTCGATCGCGAATTCACTTCCCTCTCCCGGCGCGGAAATGCACCGCAGCGTGCCCCCGTGTCTTTCTACCACAATCTGATAGGAGATAGACAGTCCCAAACCTGTACCTTTGCCTACTGGTTTAGTAGTAAAAAACGGGTCAAATACCCGAGATTTAACAGACTCTGCCATTCCCGACCCGTTATCGGAAATGGCGATCGCAACCCGATTGTTATCCAAAACCTCCGTGCGAATCCGAATCCCCGGCAATCCGTCGCAACTTAAAGGTAAACCAGGAAAATCTTGCCCCGGGGTATCCGTTGCACTCGCCAATTCCAACTTCCTATACCTGACATCCGCTAAAGCATCAATAGCATTATTTAAAATATTCATAAACACTTGATTTAACTGTCCCGCGTAGCACTGTATCGGTGGCAAATTCCCATATTCTTTAACTATTTCAATATTACGATTTCTGCCATTTTCTTTAAGTCTGTGTTGCAAAATTAACAGAGCGCTATCTATTCCTTCGTGGATATTAACACGCTTAATATCTGATTCTTCGAGGCGGGAAAAGTTGCGCAAAGACAGAACTATTTGGCGAATTCGCTCGGCTCCGGTTTGAATTGAATTCAGTAGGTGCGGGAAATCCTCTTTCATAAATTCGAGTTCTATTTCTTCAGCAAACTCCGCGATAGAAGAAACAGGTTCCGGGTAATATTCTTGATACAAAGTGCACAGTTGCAGCAAATTTTTGGCATACTCGCTAGCGTAAATGATATTACCGTATATAAAACTGACTGGATTATTAATTTCGTGAGCAATTCCCGCTACTAGCTGTCCCAAACCCGACATTTTTTCCGCTTGAATTAGTTGAGCTTGAGTCCTTCCTAGTTGTTTCAATGTTTGCTCTAGCTGGTGATTTTTATGTTTTAACTGAGATTCAGCCTGTTTGCGCTTCGTAATATTGCGGGCGATAGCGATCGCTTGATTCGAGTTAAAAGGCAGCAATCTCGCTTCATAAGTTTCTTCTCCAGTCGGCATAGGTAGCGAATACTCTAGATTAACTGGAGTTCTGTTTTCGGAAACCTCAAGTATTGCCCGCTCGAATTGGCTGGCCGCGGTTGCCGGCAATATATCGATCATTCGTTGGCCCAGAAAATACTCGGGACTCAGGTGCAAATCCGATGAGTTTCCTGACAAGTAATCCAAAATAATGCCGTCAGCATCGATTCGGAAATACAAATCCGGCAATGCCAGAAAAACAGCTTCCAACTCAGAAGTTTTTTGGCGCAATGCTTCTTGGGCGCAGTAGCGATCGCTAATATCAACAATCACCCCATCCAAACAGCAAACGTTCCCATCTGCGTCGAACACAGGAGAACCTTTATCCCACACCCATTTAACCGTCCCGTCTGCTGCTAGCAAGCGGTATTCCAAGTTATAAGACTGTTTGTTTTCTATTGCTTGCCGAATAGTGGCTTCTACTTTTACCAAATCTTCCGGGTAAATAATGCTAGCAAAAGTCCTACCTCCCCTGTTCAAAGGAGAAATAAAATCTCCAGCAGGGTAGCCCGTTAGTAAGTAAACCGCATTGCTAATAAAACTTGTCGAAAAATCGCATTGCCAGCGATAAACCACTCCCGGAATATTCGCTACCAAAGACCTAAATCTGGTTTCGCTCCGGCGCAAAGCTGCTTCAGATTCATGGCGTTCTGTAATATCGCGAGCGAAAGCTAGCACTGCAAATATATTGCCTTCAGCGTCGCGCAAGGGAAGTTTTTGGGTGTCAAAAATATGTACTGAACCGTCTGCAACAGTAGCCAGATCGCAGGGATTGTGGATGATTTCGCCTGCCAGTACAGCACAGTCGTCTGTGCGAAATCCTCGGAAATTTTTGGCTAAATTTCCAAACACTAGCTCTTCTGAAAAGCCTAATTCTAAATCAGATTTGCTAATGATTTCTTCGAGTGTTTTACCAAGTGCTTGAGCGAAACTATTGTTTCCCAAAATATAGCGAAAGTTTTTGTCTTTGGCAAAAATCCAGTCGCTGGTTTTGTCTATAACTGTGCGCAGCAGTTGTTCGGAACGTTCGGTTTTTTCCAAAGCTACCTGCAGTTCTAGTTCCAGGCACTTGCGAGCAGTAATGTTTTCAAAAGCAACACCGACGCAGTTGTTGGGTAATGGAAAAGCTTTAATAGAAAAAGCGCGAGTTATTCTGCCGCCTTCATCGCAGTCAATATCTTCAATTTCTACGGCTTTCTGACTGCGAATTACCGAAACAAATGCCTGCGGAATGTTTTTCGATCGCAGGTGGGGAAAAATCTCGTCGATTGTCATGCCCAAAACGTCGGCCATTTCTAATCCGGTAAACAGGGTAGCAGCGGGATTAGAGGCGATCGCCCTGAGAGTGCTGTCATCGTCTATATTTTCTAAATGGTAGACGTACAAACCAATTTGCATATTCTCGACAATTTGGTCGTAGAGGCGCACGCTTTCGTCCACCTGCCTGCGTTCGGTGATATCTTCCGTAATACCTAAAACGTACTGAGGACGGCCTGCAGCGTCGAGAATTGGCACTTTGCGGGTGTGCAGTATTCTCATACCTTTGTGGCGAGTTTGAATCGGCTCTTCGGCTATGTCTTTAACAGTAGACTGGTTGCGGTCGCCGGTCAGTATTTCCCTGTCTTGAGCGGTGAAAACATCAGCTTGTTCTTTGGGGTAAATATCGTAGTCATTTTTGCCGATCGCCTCTTGAGAGGTAACACCTGCGATCGTTTCTCCCGCTTTATTCCACAGCACAAATTTCAGGGAGGAAGCATCTTTAGCAAAAACACCCACCGGCAGATTTTCTACTACGGAATTGAGGAACCCTCTAGCTGATTTTAATTCGGCTTCTGCACGCTTGCGTTCGATGCCTAAAGCGATGACATCGGCAACCGATGCTAAAGTTTCTTGAAAGGGTGGTGTCAGCGGCTGGCTGCTGATAATTACCATCACTCCCACCAGCCGTTCTTCGACAATTAAAGGGTAGCCGGCGAAGGTGAGAATTTGCTTGGGAATTGGGCAATTTGCCGGCTTTTGACGGCTGTTGATAATTGCTAATTCGGAACTGTGTGCCGCTGTTGCTTGGGATTCTTCCTGTAGGAGTTCAAAATTATTCAGTTCAAATCCGCAGTCGAATTCCGGTTTTTTCTGTTTGGCGATCGAGTTAACTTTACTTTCAATAAAGCTAGCCCGATCTGCTGTGCGGCTGTAGATTCCCGAGACGGCTTGCAATTCCCAAACATTCTGTTGAGAGTTAAAAATCCAAATTTCAGCAGAGGCGACATCGAGATTTTGCACCATTGCCTCGCAGCAGGGAAGCAGGATATCTTGAGGGTGTTTGGTGAGAGCAATACCAACATCGGCTACCATTGCTGTGAGGCGAGAAGCTTGGGCTTTTTCCGCTTCCAACCGTTTGCGATCGGTGATGTCTTCCACCAAAGAAAGCACGGTAAAAGTGTCGCCGCTGCGAATAATCGAGTTGAACCAGCGACACCAAATTACCTGTCCGCTTTTAGTATAGTTGCGGTTAATTGAAGTATTGCCTCTGCCTGTGGCTAGTTCGAGTTCGATCGCGCTTACAGCCTCTCTATCTTCTTCGCAAACCAAATCTAAATCGCCGAACTGCTTGCCCATCATATCATCGGATGTCCAGCCCAAGATTTCTTCAGCGCGTTTCGACCACTGAACGATGCGAAAATCTTCATCCCAGCCCACCATTGCCAGGGGACTGTTAGCTGCATTCAACCACAGTAAATGGTTCGATCTGCGCAACTCTTGAGTTTTCTGCTGCTGCCAGCGGTAGTGCCTGGTGATATCTCTACCAACGCCGAAAACCCGCATCTGGTTGCTAGAGGCATCCACCGCTGGCGTGTAAGCCGTTTCGTAAATTTTTATCCCGCCGTCTGCCGCTGTCACCTCGTGAATTGCCAGCCTTTTTTTCCCTGTGATAAATACTTGTTGCAGGCAGGAATCAATCTGCGAGATTATCTTTTTTAGAGGAGCATTATTGGGATATAATTTTAATAATTCTTGATGAGTTTTGTTGACTATTTCAGCAGGTTCCAATCCCATCCAAGCAGCAGCGACAGGATTGATCGATAGGTACTTTTGCTGTCGATCGCACTCTAGGAAAGCATCAACAGAGTTAGAGAAAAAAGACTGTAACGAGTTGATAACTTCCTGCATGGGTATTTTTCGATCGCTTGCAAGTTAATCTCTAAAATTTTCCTAAAGTTAGTTTAACTCACTCAAATATTTTTGCGCACTTTACTGCGGCGATTCCCGGTGCAATTTTTGGTGGAATTTTCGGTGCAATTCCCTATAATACAAAAATTTTAAGGAAATAGTATTTTTCGGAATATAACTTAATTAGAGCAGATGCTCTTTTTTTAAACAAGACGTAGCGGATAGAAAAGGCAAAAGCGAGATGGGGAGAGGGGAAGAGACGCTCAGAAACCCGGTTTCTGCGAAAAATTTTAGTCGCTCGATAGGGTAAGGTGCGCAGTGCGCACCCTACAGAAGCTACAGACTGCTTTTTTGCCTCAACAGCCAGCAGTCAGCCGGCAGTTTTTAGGTGAAAACTGCTGACTCATGACTGAAGACTACATCATGCCCATGCCGCCCATGCCGCCCATGCCGCCCATGCCGCCCATGCCGCCCATGCCGCCCATGCCGCCCATGCCGCCCATGTCGCCCATGTCGCCGCCGGCTTTTTTCTTCTCGGGTTTTTCGACAATCACAGCTTCAGTAGTCAACACCATACCCGCAATGGAACCGGCATTTTGCAAAGCCGATCGCACCACCTTAGCCGGGTCAATAATCCCGGCGGCAATCATATCTTCGTACACGTCGGTGAGAGCGTTGTAGCCAACGTTGAACTCGCTCGCCCGCACTCGCTCGATCACGATCGAACCTTCAACGCCGGCATTATCAGCGATTTGACGCAAAGGTGCTTCCAAAGCTTTCTTCACCAAGTCAGCGCCTACTTGTTCTTCGGTGTCTAAAGTATTTGCGATCGCATCTATTTTTGTAATCAAGTGAATTAGCGTCGTGCCGCCTCCGGCAACGATACCTTCTTCCACAGCAGCTTTAGTAGCGTTCAGAGCGTCTTCAATACGCAGTTTACGGTCTTTGAGCTCGGTTTCGGTAGCTGCGCCAACTTTAATTACAGCGATGCCACCGGCGAGTTTGGCGATGCGTTCGGTCAATTTTTCCTTGTCGTACTCGGAATCCGTCGCTTCTAGCTGCTTGCGGATTTGCTCGATCCGTTTTTGCACGTCAGCTTTGTGTTCGTCGCCAGCAACAATGATGGTGTTTTCTTTGTCGATCGTAATTTTGCGGGCGGTACCGAGCATTTCTAGAGTTGCGGTATCGATGCTGAGTCCGACTTCTTCGGAAATCAGTTGACCGCCGGTGAGAACGGCGATATCTTGAAGCATAGCTTTGCGCCGCTCGCCAAAACCAGGAGCTTTGGTAGCTGCAATATTCAACACGCCGCGGGCTTTGTTGACTACCAAAGTTGCCAAAGCTTCGCCTTCAATGTCTTCGGCAATAATTACCAGAGGTTGACCGGTGCGGGCGATTTTTTCGAGAACCGGAATTAGTTCTTGAATGACGTTAATTTTTTTGTCGGTAATCAGGATGCGAGCGTTTTCGTACTCAACTTCCATGCGATCGCCGTTAGTGACGAAATACGGAGAAAGATATCCGCGATCGTACTGCATCCCTTCGACAACTTCCAATTCTGTCGTCAGAGATTTCGACTCTTCAACAGTAATTACGCCGTCTTTCGTGACTTTTTCCATCGCTTGGGAAATCATGCTGCCGACTTCTTCGTCGTTACCGGCGGAGACAGTGGCGACTTGAGCAATGGCGCTTCCTTCGACGGGTTTCGCCAATTTCTCGATTTCCAGCACCAAGTGGGCGATCGTTTTTTCAATACCCCGGCGCAGCGCGACGGGATTCGCACCAGCCGCTACATTCTTCAAACCTTCGCGAATCAGGGATTGAGCTATAACTGTTGCGGTTGTTGTGCCGTCGCCTGCGATATCTTTAGTTTTGGAGGCTACTTCTTGAATTAAGCGAGCGCCGGCATTTTCCAGGGGGTCTTCGAGTTCGATCTCCCTAGCAACAGTGATACCGTCGTTAACTATTTGGGGAGCACCGTATTTCTTTTCCAATAGGACGTTCCGACCTTTCGGGCCCAAGGTGATGCGGACAGCATCGGCGAGTTGATTGACGCCGCGTTCTAGTGCCCGCCGAGATTTGTCGCTAAATGCAACTATTTTGGTCATGTTTGTCTCCAATCGCTTACATTAGCAAATTTAGCACTCTCTGAGGCAGAGTGCTAAGCCGATCGATTTTTGATTGTAGCGCGCCCGAACGGTGCGGGGGGTTGCGGGGGCGGATTGGAGATTTGGGCAAGCTCGTTCCGGGTGGCTAAGGACAGGGCAATGCCGTGTCCCTGTCCTGTCCTCAGAGATATCGTGTATCCACAGATATCCTGTGCCCACAGATATAATGTGGTTTGTGACATCTCGATCGAATTTTGGTTCGGCCCCAAACCCAACTTTTATGGCGCGTCATCCCAAAGCAGAATTTTTATTAAAAATTTCTTAACTTGTGTTTTCGGTCATCTACCTTTCGATAGAGATTCTATTCTTTTTTTTCGCCCTTCTACCTTCTATAGCAACCACGCCCGACGACGATGATGACGTTCTTAATTGCTGAAACATGAGCTGAAGATTGCGCCTTCCCTCGGACTTCTTCATTCTTCCTTGTACCTTGTTCCTTTCATCCATTACATCCGTTACAAAATCCGTTTCCGAACCTTCTTCCTTTTCTCAGTCAATCTCAAATTACTCGCTAACACATGGCTCGTTATTCTCGACTGCAAAAACTCGGCTCTTATATGCGCCCGCACTGGAAACCAACCTTCTGGGGCGTTTTTTCGCTATTAGTTGTCAATGCTGTGGGCGTTTACATTCCCCTGCTGATTCGCAATGCAGTTGACACTCTGCAAATTGCGACTAAATTTGACGAAGTTTTCAACTTCGTGCTGCTGATTCTGCTACTCGCCTCAATTATGTGGGTGATTCGGATGGCGTCGCGGATTTTGCTGTTTGGCGTGGGGCGTCAAGTCGAATTTGACCTCAAACAGCAAATATTTAATCATTTATTAACATTAGAACCGTCTTATTTTGCTGCCAATACGGTAGGAGATTTAATTAACCGCGCTACTTCCGATTTGGACAATATTCGGCGCTTGGTGGGGTTTGCAGTGCTGAGTTTGGCGAATACGGCATTTGCCTATGCTTTGACTTTGCCGGTGATGCTGGGGATTAATCCAAAGCTGACGCTGTTGGCGATCGCAGTTTATCCTTTAATGCTAGTTTTGGTGCAGTTATTTAGCGACAAACTTCGCATCCAACAGTTAGCCGTGCAAGAGGAACTGTCAGCGATGAGCGATTTAATTCAGGAAGATATGAGCGGGATTTCCGTAATTAAAATCTACGCTCAAGAAGAAAACGAACGCCGAGCTTTTCGCAATTCCAACGCACAGTTGCTATCAGCAAACTTGCTCTTAGCAAAAACTAGAAACTTTATTTTTCCACTGCTGGGCGGTTTGGCAAGCATCAGTTTGTTGGTGCTGCTTTCAGCAGGTGGCGGGGCAATTGCTAAGGGTGAAATTAGCATTGGCGATTTTGTGGCGTTGCTGATTTATGTCGAGCGTTTGGTGTTTCCGACGGCGCTGTTGGGTTTCACAATTACTGCTTACCAGCGGGGAGAAGTGAGTGTCGATCGCATCGAATCAATTCTGACTGTGGAACCGCAAATTAAGGATGCTGCTGGTGCAGTTGAACTGCCAACTCCAGTCAAAGGCGAAATTGCGGCTCGCCATCTAAATTTTACTTATCCGGGTGCTAAGACACCCGCCCTTAAAAATGTTAATTTTACCATAAAACCGGGCGAAACTGTCGCAATTGTCGGGGCGATCGGCTCAGGAAAATCAACTTTAGCTAATGCGCTGCCACGCTTGCTAGATATCGATCCGGGTCAGTTATTTGTAGACGGACAGGATATTACTGAGGTGAAATTGACCCAATTGCGCGGGGCGATCGCCTACGTTCCCCAAGAAAGCTTTCTTTTCGGCACTAGCATCAAAAATAACATCCGCTACGGCAATCCTTTAGCGGAACAGCCGGAGATTGAAGCGGCGGCAAAACAAGCCCAAATTCACCCAGAAATCCTCAACTTTCCGCAGCAGTACAAAACTGTTGTCGGCGAGCGCGGAATTACTTTATCTGGCGGACAGCGGCAGCGGACGGCACTTGCTCGCGCTTTGTTAGTTGATGCTCCAGTGCTGATTTTAGATGACGCTCTTTCCAGCGTTGACAATCAAACTGCTACCGATATTTTGCAAAACTTGGCAACGGGAACCGATCGCAAAACGGTAATTTTTATCTCGCATCAAATGTCGGCAGCGGCTAGTGCCGATCGCATTTTTGTGATGGATAAGGGAGAAATAGTTCAGAGCGGAACTCATGCAGAATTGGTAGGTCAAACAGGGCTTTATCAGTATTTGTGGAACCAGCAAAAATTAGAGGAATTGCTGCATTAATTGGGCATGGGACATGGGGCATGGGGCATGGGGCATGAGGCATTAATTAATCCGCGTATCCGGGTCAAAAGCTCTTAGAGTACCTTCCTGATGCCTTTTGCCTTATAATTAAGGAATGAGAATTAAATAACTTACACTCTTGAAAGTGGGGTGGGCGTCCCGCCCGCCCTTTTTGGACGGGCGGGACGCCCATCCCACCATAACAATTAAAATTGTAAGTTATTTAATTCGCGATCCTAACATATCTACTCCACTCGAATCATACCCCAATCATGCTCGCAGAAACAAACGCCGCACTTTGGCCAAGCCTAGTTACCGCCTCAGCATTATTGCTTTATTTTATTGTCACGATCAACGTCGGCAGAGCTAGATTTAAATACAAAGTTTCTCCCCCGCAGGTGACAGGAAATCCAGACTTTGAGCGAGTGTTGCGAGTTCAGCAAAATACTGTAGAGCAAATGATTCTATTTTTGCCCTCGCTGTGGCTGTTCTCCCAATTTATCAGCCCAATTTGGGCCTCTGCAATCGGTGCAGTTTGGATAATTGGACGCATTTTGTTTGCTTGGGGATATTATCAAGCAGCCGAAAAAAGAGGCCTGGGTTTTGGCATTAGTACCTTAGCTACTTTAGCTCTGCTTGGCGGTTCCTTCACTGGCATCATCATGTCGCTGCTGAAGGTTTAAACATCGCTTTCACCGACATCATTGTTTTCTAGCACAGTTCTAGCACAGGTATTTTACCTGTGCTTAATGTAATTAATTTTAGGAGTAGTAAATATGTCAGAAACAAACAAACCTGTATTTCAAGTTAGCCAGCAGCTTTTTCAACAACTTGTCGAGTGGCAAGAAAAAATCGAACAAGAAGATGAATTAGCAAGTGACTCAGAAGACGAGAAAGCAACTGAGGTTAAAAATCCCACAGAAAGTCATGAAGAGCATTCTCAACAAGATAATTCTTAGTTTGTCGCTAGCAATATCTTTTGGATTCCCGGCGGCTGCGTCTGCCCAAGTGCTGAGATCCAGCGAAATTCAGCAAGTCAATAGCGGCTTGTTTCGTTCTAATTCTCAAGATTTTTTTCTACAGGGAAATCGCCAACTGGAACAGGAAATTAAAATTTTGTTGCAGCAGCTTTTAACTTCGGAAGGGGAGATTCTGGAGATTGATGAAAAATTGCGCTCTGAGCTTTGTCACCCAGAGTTTCAAATATCGTCTCGCAATTCTGATACAATAAATGCGGCTATGGTTGCCAGTGTCAATCCCAAAGTAAAAGAGATTTGCAAGTATTATTAAAATGAAAGGGAGGTTAATATTCAAACTATAGTATTAATGGATCGAGAAGCAATGGCAAAGTTAAAACTAGCGATGCTGGAAGCGGAAACGGCGGCTCAATTGGCAGCAATCATTATTGATTATACTCATGAGGAAATAATGATTGTTTTTGAGGCGCTCGAAGGGGAACAACAGGAGAGAATTAAGACTGTTTGGAAGACTGTTAGTTAAAGTAGATTGGCCGAAACTAGAGGTTTTAAGTTTTAACCGCAGATGTAAGCCGATAGACGCAGATGAACGCAGATTGAATTTTGTTAGTGTTCGCTGTGTATAACAATCTTACTTTGTACACAGCGAACAATGACATATTTAAACTAGCGATTCGAGGCATAATTGGCGGAAATGATCGCCCCGTTGCTCGAAATTTTGGTATTGATCGAAGCTAGCACAGGCTGGAGAAAGCAGCACTACTTTAGCATGATTTTGTTGGGCTAATTCTGCGGCTCTCGGAATTGCTCTTTCCATTGTTTCGACTATTTCCCAAGCGTTGTAATTTGCTTGTTTGAGCCGATCGCCAAAAAGACTCGCTGCATCTCCAATTAACAGTACCGCAGCAGCTTTCGCCTTGATTGTATCAATCCATGCGCGATCGTCCCCTTCTTTGGCGTCGCCGCCGGCAATTAAAATCGCCGGTGCGCTGACAGAAGCCAACCCGACTTGGGCGGCGTCATAATTAGTAGCTTTGCTGTCATTGATGAAATCTATGCCTTCCCAAGTGCAGATGTGTTCGAGGCGGTGCGAAACTCCGGGGAATTTAGCGATCGCCCGGGCGATCGCACTTTTATCTATCCCCGCTAAATTAGCCGCCGCCACCGCCATTAACAAATTCTGCAAATTGTGTTCTCCCACCATCCGCAAAGACTCAGCAGGTAAAATTTTCTCGCTTTGAGCTATTACCCAACCGTTTTCGATGTAAGCTCCAAAAGTGCGATCGCCCAACAGTTCTTTTTCACCTTTGACACTCGTCCAACACGCATCCGGCCAAACGTCAACTCCTTGCTGGCGCAAACAAGGATCGTCGCCGTTAATTACTTGCAATTCAGACTTTTTCAGCAAATGCGCTTTAATGTTGTAGTAATTTTCCAAAGTTTTGTGGCGGCTGAGGTGATCCGGCGTCAAAGTCGTCAAAACTCCGATTCGCGGCGCTACAAACGGCGAGGATTCTATCTGATAGCTGCTGATTTCTGCGATTACCCAATCCGGCTGTCTTTCAGCTAAAGCTAATTCACACGCAGCATAGCCAATATTGCCGCAAGCGGGAGCGTAAAGTCCGGCCTCTGCAAAAATAGCAGCAATTAAAGCAGTAGTGGTAGTTTTGCCATTAGTGCCGGTAATTCCCACCCAAGGAGATTTGAGGTAACGCCACGCGAGAGCCATTTCTCCGATTGTTTCAATGCCTAAATCTCTGGCGCGCACTAAGGCTGGACTGTCCCAGGGAACGCCCGGACTTACTACTATTAATTCTATAGATTCGACTGGTTCAAAAGATTTACCTAACTCAACTTTTATTCCTTCGCTAGTGAGTTCCTGTTGCTGTTCGAGCAAGTTTGGGGAAGATGAGCGATCGCTCAGCGTTACTTCCCATCCTTCGCGTTTTAGCAGTCTTGCGGCGGCAATTCCTGATTTTCCTAGTCCAATGATATGAGCTATCGGCATAAGTTGTGTGTGTGATGGAGCGAACTTCCCGGGTTTTATAAGTTTATATCTTAACCTTGCATGGGTTTTTGGCTATTGGCCATTTTGCTTATTTTTTAATAGAGCGATCGCACGCGATATTTGTAGGGAAACCGCACTGCCGTGTCCTAATTCGTAACGAAAGGCACTGCCGTGTCCTCTTTTGTGATTTCGAGCGACCTTTTTTTGAGTTTTTCAAGGAGTGTGTCTTTCAAGTTCTTCAATTTTTTCTTCTAACCGGACAATCTCTCTGGATAAACACCGAAGCTGATATGACGATCCGGCCGCAGCAACCGCCAGCATTACAAATAAGTATATCTCCTTGCTCAGAGGGTTTTCTTTAGATAGTAGATAGTATATGGCAACACTGAGTGGCGCTAGCGAGAAACTGGCGTTTGACCTTTGCGCCCATTTACGAATCTGTTGTTTCTCATTCATTGTTCATATCTTCCCTTGGAAAGAGCGAGGCAGAGCCTCTGGATATGGGTTCCCAGGCAGAGCCTGGAAACCAGTTAAATTCTTCAATCTAAAATCTAAAATCCAAAATCTAAAATCGATTGACGATCGCCCCAAAGTCAGCCAACACCCGCGCGTGATTCCGCAGCAAACCCAGTAAATTTAACCGATTTTGCTTAATTTCCGGGTCAGAATCCATCACCAACACGCTTTCTGGCCCGTCGAAAAAGTTGCTGACAGTCGGAGCAATTTCAGTCAAACTATCTACTAACTGCTGGTAATTGCGAGTTTGTTTGGATAGCAGCGTTTGCGGCACTAACTGCACGACTGCATCATAGAAAGCTTGTTCAGACGACTTTTGAAATAGTTCTGGTTTCACCGCCGTTTTCGGTTCCAATTCTACTTTATCCAAATCACCTTGAGCCGCCAAACGAGTTGAACGATTGACTGTTTCGTAAATTAGATCCAAAGTCTGGTTATTGCGGATTTGTTGCAGAAAAAGTGCTCTTTCCAGCGCGTCCAATAAATCTCTCAATGCTCGTTCAGTATATTCTGGGTCGTTTTCTCCCAAAACGGCATTTACCAAATCGTAATCTACATTTTTTTCTTCTTGCAACAAAGTCCGAATTCTTTGCAAGAAAAACTCGTATAACTGAGCCAGCAACTCCGCCGGCGTTTCCGGGCGCGTTGCGGTAAATTCGGCAACAACTTCTGCAAGCAACTGGTGCAAGTTGACTGGCAACTGAGCCGCCCAAATAATGTTAGTTATTGCATTGGCTGCGCGGCGCAAAGCGAAGGGATCGGATGAACCAGTCGGCAACATTCCCAAGCCGAAGATGCTCACTAAAGTATCTAATTTGTCTGCTATTGCGACAACTTGGCCTGTGAGAGTTTGGGGCAAATTGTCGCCCGCACCTTTGGGCAAATAATGTTCAAAAATCGCTGTGGCTACTTCTTCCGGTTCGCCACTTGCTAAGGCGTATTTCTGCCCCATGATTCCTTGCATTTCGGGAAGTTCGTAAACCATTTGGGTTACGAGGTCGGCTTTACAAAGTAAGGCTGCTCTTGCTATATAAGCTTGTTGTTCGTCTGTGATTTGCAGTTGATGTGTGATTAGGCTGGCAATTTTGCACAGACGATCGACTTTTGCGCGTACTGTCCCCAAATCTTCCTGGAAAGTAACGGTTGCCAACTTGGGCAAATAATCCTCTAGAGGCTTTACCAAGTCTGCTTTGTAGAAAAACTGACCGTCTGCCAATCTCGCCCGCACTACTCGCTCGTTACCTGCGGCAATAATCGCCGCTTTAGCCGGGTCGCCGTTGGAAATTGTAATGAAATAGGGCAGCAGTTCGGGAAAATCCGGGCTTTTGAGAATCGGAAAATACCGCTGGTTTGTGACAATAATTGTAGTAATTACTTCCGGCGGCAATATCAAAAATTCGTCGTCAAATTTCCCGACAACTGCGTTCGGCCATTCTACTAAGTCGGTGACTTCTTCTAACAACTCTTCGGTAATGGCGGCGTAACCGCCTTGTTTTGTTGCTGCGGCTTCTACTTGTGCTTTAATTTGATTTTTGCGCTGAGTTCGATCGACCTCCACGCAAGCAGCCCGCAGACACTCGACATAATCCTCGGCTTGGGGAATCGAGACCCCCCCCGTCCCCCCCTTGCCAAGGGGGGGTGTAGGAAGCGATGTCCCCTCCTTGCCAAGGGGGGGTGTAGGAAGCGATGTCCCCTCCTTGCCAAGGGGGGGTGTAGGGGGGGTGTATAACACCCGGTGTCCTTGGGAAATTCGATCGCTCTTGACCGTATCCGAACCGCTCACCAATGTAATTGGCAGTACAGTATCATCTAACAGTGCCACGAGCGATCGAATCGGGCGTGGAAACTTCAAATCTCCGTCGGCCCACCGCATAAATCTTTTGCCTTCTAACTTATTAATCCACTGCGGCACAAGTTCTGTCAAAATATCCGCACTCATCCGCCCCGGAATCTTTTTGAGCACAAAAACAAAATCGCCTTTATCGGTAGCGCGAACTTCCAAAGCCTCAATTTCTACGCCCTGCTTTTTCGCAAAACCTTCGGCTGCTTTCGTCGGTTTGCCATCTTTAAAAGCCGAACTCGCGGGCGGCCCTTTTACCTCTTCTTCTCTATCTAATTGCTGAACTGGCAGTCCTTTCACGAGAACGGCCAAACGCCTCGGAGTAGCGTATACATTAATTGAGTCATTTGTCAAGGATTCTTCTGCCAGCGTTGCAGGTACAAGTCGCTGCCACTGCTGGGCGCTGCTTGCGACAAAAGATGCGGGCAATTCTTCTGTACCGAGTTCTAATAAAAAGTTAGGCATATCGCACCGTAATGGAATTTTGTTTAGGGTAATTTAAGGTAATTTATCCGATCGCGCGATCGTATATCTGAAAAATACTCAAAAATCCAGGATACCACGTAAAATCGGGGGTGAAAGACAATATTCTCGACAGCCCATGACCTTGGCGGAAAGACTAGGACAAGATTGGAAGTCTCGACTCGAACAAGATTGCCCGCAGGAGAGTTCTAGCACTCGCGAGAGTGTTGTCCGCTGGCTGTTGGGAGACAAGCCCGAAAGATTTGACACTCTTAGCCCAACTCAATTGTCTGTTGCCTCTGGGGCGATCGACTTTTTATATCGAATTTTGCTTTCTCGCTATCTGGGAGTACCGCCAGAAAAAGCTTACCGCAACTTAATCGGGCGGCTCGGCGGCTTGGTTGTGCTCCGGCAAAAAATCCAAGCGTGGGTTTCCCTGAGTCGCGACAGACAGCGGAGTGCGGTGGAGGTACTGCAAGAAGTGATTCAGGAAATGCTCAATTCCGATCGCTACCTGCAGCAGCAAGTCGCCTGGATTGCCGAATGCACCTCAGACAGACGCCTGCGAAATGCTTTGCTGCTAGCGAGCACAGAAGAATACTGCTTGCGGCCGATCCGCAACCAGCCGCTGCTGGTGTACCGTTTTGTCAACTACCTGCGACGTGCCCAGCGGGGCGGGTTGACGCAGGTGCCTGCAGGAGACTGGGTGCGGCTGGTGTCGGAACAGGTTCTACCAGAGGATACAGACGAACCGCTCAGCCTGCTAGACGAACAGGCAATGTCCGAGTATCGAGAAAATCAAGCTTGGGAAGAGCAGCAAACTCAGCGGCAGATTGTCCAACAAGAATTTGAGAATTACTTGGCCGCTGAAGTTGATCCGCTGGCCTCCCGGTGGCTGCGGCTTTACCTGCAAGGCCGTTCCCAAGAGGCAATTGCCGAGGAGTTGAAGGTTCCGATCAAGCAAATTTACCGCTTGCGAGAAAAAGTCAGTTACCACGCGATTCGGGTTTTTGCGGTCAAACAAGCACCGGAATTAGTCGCCAACTGGCTGGAAACTTCGCTCAAAGAACACAGTTTGGGCTTGACTCCCGCTCAGTGGCAGCAATATTTACAAGACCTCACACCGGTGCAGCGGCAGTTGCTAGAATCGTTGAAAGCAGGGAAAAGTGTAGAGACGATCGCATCTGAATTAAAACTGAAAACCAATCAAGTCATCGGCGAGTGGAGCAAACTCTATTTAGCAGCTCAATCGCTCCGCAATTCCTTCTCGTCCGTCGAAGGTTAACGGCAAGGGAATTAATGACGATCGCTGCTGCGTAGGATAAGATACTATCAGCGCGATCGACTTTTGAGGATTTTTTAACCAATCCTAAATTAAGCGGTTGCCCGTAAATCATCGGTTGGGGTGCATCTGTAATACTTGCGCATTAAAGACATAATTCTGTCGTTGCCAGCCACGGGAATCAATCTCGCGCGATCGATGATAGTTGGTCAAGAGTGCGCCAGTCATCATCTAGTTGTCAATCTTTTGGTAAAATTTGAGGCTGCAATACAGAACGGAGAAAATACTGGGACTAAGGATTTTTATTTAATAAAAGCTTCCGGTTGTTAGAGCAATTCCTCCGTCAGGGAAGTTGCAGCATTGAACTTTCTCGCATCAGGTTGGTGCGTCGCGCTCGATCGCGCTTCCGACTACAGAGCAGCTAATGATACATACATCTTCAACAGACTCCGCAGCTACAATGGACTCCGATCGAATATTTCAACTAATCGACACAGTTGTCCCCTTTGAAGCTTGCCTTTACTATCAAGTTTTGCCTCTATCTCTAGAAGGTAATCTGTTTAAATTGGGCGTAGTCGATGCCCAAGATGACTCCGCCTTGGACTACGTGCAGCGGATTTTAGCTTACATGAATTGCTCAGTCACAACTGAGCCAATTGCATCGGAAACTCAGCGCTCGATGCTCTCAGCTTACTTGCTTCACGGGAGCCAGCTCAAAGCACCCAGCCAGAGTGAAACCGCAGCAGCCCCAACACCCAAAAATCCCGCACCAGTAACTTCAGGCCCCAAAGCAGAAACGCTGCTGTCTGGGCCCGAACCCTCCATTCCCGCTCGCGAGCGGTTTAAACCAGTCCCCGCAGCAATGACACCTGCCGGCGCTGAGGTTTTCCCGACGCCTGCAGAGCTGTCGGTTTTGGATGTAGATGCCTTGCACTTATCAAGCCCTGTCCAAGTTTTGGCAACTTTGCCAGCGCCCCAACTGCTGCAAGAATTGCTCGGTAGAGTGCTACTAGAGGGTATCGGCCGCCTGTTTTTTGAGCGGCACCAGTCCCGAGGCCGCATTCTTTGGAGTCAAGACGGCGTTTTGAAATCGATGATCGAAGGTATCGAACCCGTCCTGTTCCAAGAGGTCATCGACGAGTTGAAGCGGCTGACAGATATGCCTGTTTGCCCGGTGGAACAGCCCCAACAAGTCGAAGTTGAACGCATATATCAAGAAACTCATTTGCTGTTGCGCTTGCGGGTAATGGCGGTGGGCGGCAAGGAAGAAGCCACGCTGCAAGTGTTGCGCGGGGCAGCTTTGAGGTTTTACCAGCAGCAGCAGTTGTCTAATTTGAGTCGGGACGCGCTGCGGCTGGCCGAAGAATTGCAGCGAAAAGTGAATCTAATGCGCGATCGAACTCGGCTTTCTCCTTTGCCTTTAGACGGATTGCCCGCTTTGGAACAGGTGATTAGAAATCTTGACGGCCAAATTGAAGCTTTGATGCACGAACACCATCCCCAGCAGCGTTAATTAGCCATAGATGACTGTTTTGGCGATCGGACTCGCTGACCTCAAAGCCTGTTTCTTCCTATATTTCTCCTTTATTTATTAGTCTGCGCAGACGAAAGTTTGTGCAGTAGGGATTTCATATCCAATCTGTTAGCATCGGAATTATTCAGATATTTCTTCTCTTCCTCTGCGTGGATCGGGGTCAATCCCTTGTCCGGGGCGGTTAATACATTCTCTTTTTTGAACCGCAGATGAGAGGGCAGATAAACACAGATTAACGCAGATTAATTAGCTCAATTCCGGTTGCACCGTCTGCGGTTGATTGTTGACTGGATTTTACCCCCGACGATGAAGCGCGGAATTGATTTCAATTGTCTAGTTCGAGCGAGAGGTTTCTAACTGCACGAGTCTCAACTGTGATCGAAAACATCCTTGTACTGCAATAAATCCAAACTCACAAAAACTGGCAAACACTGAAAACATTGCTGTGCAATTTCCCAGCGTTCTTCTCGCTGCAACATAGCAGTCAACTTTTGTTTAGCGCTCAGCAAATAGCGGACATCGTTAGCAGCGTAGCTGAGTTGCTCGTCTGAAAGATGCTCAGAATTTCCCCAGTCAGAACTTTGAGAAGTTTTGTTGAGTTCTACTTTTTCCAATTCTTGGATTAAATCTTTAAGTCCGTGTTTGTTGGTGTAAGTTCTCGCAAGTTTGCTCGCTATTTTTGTGCAGAAAACAGGTGCAATGTCAATACTTAAATTGTAACGCATTGTTGCCAGATCGAAGCGCGCAAAGTGAAATACTTTCTCAATATTTTCGGCTTCCATTAACTTCTTTAAATTCGGTGCTGCTGTCTGGCTTTTGGCAATCCGCACCACTGCAACTTTACCTTCGGGATTGCACAACTGCACCAAACACAAGCGATCGCGCCAAGGTAGCAAACCCATTGTTTCCGTATCAACCGCGATCGCCGGCGCAGTCAAATAATAAGATAAGAGAGAATCGGGAATATCACCATCGCACACTTGAAAATCTGCAAATTCCATTATTAGTAATTTTTGACTGTTGACTGTTGACTGTTAACTGTTGACTGCCTTCTTCCCTCTTCCCTCTTCCTGACATCCGTTACATCCGTTACATCCGTTACATCCGTTACAGAATCCGTTGCCGAACTTCCTTCTTCCTTCACCTTACCGACTGCGAACAAAAAGCTGAGTAAAATAATACTCGCCTTTGGCATTTTTGGCAACCCCAATACCTGTCACATTAAACTGACCTTCCATATTTTTGCGGTGGCCGTCACTTTTAATCCAACCCTCAACAGCATTGCGTACCGGGTCGCTGTAACCGAAATTGTAAGCAAGATTTTCAGCTACACTTTTATAAGGAATAGTAATTGCTTTCGCCCGCCCTTCAAATCCATCGTGGCTAAAACTTACTTTACCCTTAGCCATATCTTCGCTGTGAATTCTTGCTAACTGACTAATTCGCGGATCGATAGTCAGCGGTGGCAACTTTTTAGATGCTCGGTATTTATTGATCTGTTGGTTAACCGCTTTTTCTAAGTCAGTAATAGCACTCGAAGCAACATTAGTATTCATGGGAGTTTGTGGCAGCGATCGCGTAGGAATAGAGGTGTCACACTTAGGCAGGATTGTCAACAATCCCAAGCACATCAAAATCAAACCTTTGGACATGAAATCAAACGAGAAATAAAGTTAATTGTTACCAATTCCTACAGAGCGATCGCCCCACATTCCGCTAACCTAGATATTCAGAACCTTCGCCACAGTGTTCACGTCTTTATCGCCGCGTCCCGAACAGTTCAGCACAATGCGCGGATTGCCTGTTAGCTGCGGGCACAGAGTCTCTAAATAGGCGATCGCGTGAGAAGTTTCCAAAGCCGGAATAATCCCCTCCAACTGCGAAAGCCGCTGAAATGCTCCCAGCGCTTCTGCATCAGTTACGCTATAATATTCAGCCCTGCCCGCATCCTTCAAATAACTATGTTCCGGCCCCACACCCGGATAATCCAAACCCGCACTAATCGAATGTGGCTCAATCACTTGACCTTCATTATCTTGCAGCAAATAACTCATTGCCCCGTGTAGAACTCCCACACTTCCCTTAGTCAAAGTAGCAGCGTGTTTATCAGTTTCCACGCCTTCGCCCGCCGCTTCAATACCAATCAATCTGACAGTTTCTTCCCCGACAAACTCATGGAAAAGACCCATTGCATTAGAACCGCCGCCGACGCAAGCTAATAAAATATCCGGCAAACCGCCCCACTTTTCCTGACACTGAGCGCGCGTTTCTTCACCGATTACCGCATGGAAATCGCGTACCATCATCGGGTAAGGATGCGGGCCCGCTACGGAACCGAGAATGTAATGAGTTGTTTCGACATTTGTCACCCAGTCGCGAATCGCTTCGGAAGTCGCATCTTTCAGCGTTCCCGTACCCGCCGCCACCGGCCGCACTTCGGCTCCCATCAAGCGCATTCTAAACACATTTAAAGCCTGTCTTTCCATGTCGTGAACGCCCATGTAGACAACGCATTCTATACCGAAACGAGCGCAAACTGTAGCAGTAGCAACGCCATGTTGACCGGCACCAGTTTCAGCAATTACCCGCTTTTTGCCCATACGTTTTGCCAGCAATGCTTGAGCTAAAGCGTTGTTGATTTTGTGAGCACCGGTGTGGTTTAAATCTTCGCGTTTGAGGTAAATTTGCGGGCCAGTTCCGTCTGCTTTAGCGTAGTGTTCGGTGAGGCGTTCCGCGAAATACAAAGGGCTGGGGCGGCCGACATAATCTTTGAGCAATTGTTGGAGTTGCTGTTGAAATTCCGGTTCGCTGCGGTATTTGTGGAAAGCGGCTTCTAGTTCAAATAAAGCGGGCATCAGGGTTTCGGGGACGTATTTGCCGCCGAATTTGCCGAATCTGCCGAGGGAGTCTGGGCGTTGGGCGCTGGTTTCGGTGGTGAGATGCAGGGGGGTGACTGTCATTTGATTTTAGATTTTAGATTTTAGATTTTTTAGATTCGCGGGTAAGCTAGAGGCTTGGTATCGATCGTACCAAATCGGTTGTGGACTTGAGGCGATCGCACAAATTTCATTATAATTCCTTGAACGCTTGACGGGCTAATACAATAAGTAGAAGATAGAGCGCGTTCCGAGCGATCGCAACCATACCCCAATCCGCTAAAACTAGAAATACCAGTAAAAAAAGTTCAAGCATCTTAACCTATGGCAGCATCCAAACGCAAAGATTCTGACAGCAAAACAACCGAGGGGAAACGAATAGTTTACTCTGAATTTGGCAACGTTGACAACTCGGCAGCCCTCCAACGGGGAGTTGCCGAAGTTCCCCCCAATCAACAAAACCTCAAAATCGAAGCATCCCGAAAAGGACGCGGTGGCAAAACAGTTACAGTCATCAGCGGGTTTCAGGAAAAACCCGAAACATTAGCAACTTTAGCCAAGCAGCTAAAAGCCCAATGCGGTACTGGCGGCACAGTCAAAGATAATGAAATCGAAATTCAAGGCGAACACAAGCAAAAGCTGCTAGAAATTATCACAAAATTAGGCTACAAAGCTAAAATTAGTGGAGGGTAAATTAGTCAATAGCCATCAGTGTATGGGCGGGACGAGTTTATGATATACTTAGTTTAAAACATAGATGGTTGGTAAAAGCCGCCCCTACTTCGCGCCAATTCTACCATCGCGAATCAACCAGAAATGATATTACCAATTACCGCCAATTTTTAATGTACACTCGACCTTTAGCTCGTTTAATCGAACAATTGCAGCGCTTGCCAGGAGTCGGTCCAAAAACAGCCCAGCGGCTCGCTTTACATATTTTGAAGCGACCGGAAGAAGAAGTGCAAGCCCTAGCTAAATCTTTGATTGATGCCAAACAGCAAGTAGGTTTCTGTCAAGTATGCTTTCACTTATCTGCTGACCCTGTTTGCGAAATTTGCCGCAATACCAACCGCGACACTCATACCATTTGTGTAGTGTCAGAATCCCGCGACGTAATCGCTTTAGAAAAAACGCGGGAATACATGGGTAAATATCACGTTGTTGGGGGCGTTATCTCGCCGATGGATGGAATTGGCCCAGAACAATTGAACATTCAACCCTTAGTCCGGCGCGTCAGCCAGCAAAAGGTTAAGGAAGTAATTATTGCTATTAGTCCCAGCGTGGAAGGCGAAACTACTACTCTTTATATCGGTCACTTATTAAAACCTTTTACCTTAGTGACGCGCATAGCTTTTGGTTTGCCGATGGGGGGAGATTTGGAATATGCCGATGAAGTTACATTGGCTCGCGCTTTGGAAGGAAGGAGAGAGTTGGATTAGTTGAAAACGGGTGATGGCTGATTTAAAAATAAGAGAAACGAACCGCGAAGACGCCAAGGGCACGTTCGGCGAAGCCGTTCCCGAAGGGTAGGAAGAGAAGAAAGGATGAAGAGTATACAATTGATGCGATGAGAGCTATATTCTAAGCTTCTGCGATTGCTTCGCTGAGGCTCGCAATGACACAATTGTAAGATATGAAACCCGCATCGGCGGGTTTTGTCGGTGTAGCGACAGGTTTCAACCTGTCGGGTATTTGGTATTTGATTTTTGCTCTTGAGTTTCGTTGTTCCCTGTCGTCACTGCCGCGAAAGGGTAAACTGGACAAAGTTACCGAGAGTAAAAAATCATGGCTAAATTCGATCGACCTTTCACCTACCCCACAACCCGCAAAATCGACCAAACAGACGACTACCACGGCGTCAAAGTATCCGACCCCTACAGGTGGCTGGAAAATCCCGACTCTGAGGAAACGCAAGCTTGGGTGGAAGCCCAAAACGCAGTCACTTTTGCCTACCTCAACGAAATTCCGGCGCGGGAAAAAATCAAACAGCGCCTGACTCAACTTTGGGATTACGAGAAATACGGCATACCTTTCAAAGAAGGCGATCGTTATTTCTACTACAAGAATGACGGCCTGCAAAATCAATCCGTACTCTACACGTTAACATCCCTCGATAGCGAACCAAAAGTATTAATTGACCCCAACACTCTCTCAGAAGATGGAACCGTTGCTCTGGGTGGAATAGCTATCAGCGAAGACGGCAAATACATGGCCTACGGTTTGTCAAGTTCCGGTTCGGACTGGCAGGAATGGAAAGTCCGTGACGTGGCAACCGGCGAAGATTTATCAGATCATTTAAAGTGGATTAAATTCTCAGGAGCATCCTGGACTCACGACGGCAAAGGTTTTTTTTATAGTCGCTACGACGAACCTAACGAAAAAAGCAAGCACGAAGAAGTTAACTATTACCAAAAACTGTTTTACCATCAAATCGGCACGCCCCAATCTGAAGACGTATTAATCTACGAGCGACCAGACCAAAAAGAGTGGGGATTTAGCGGCGGCGTCACCGAAGATGGCAAATACTTGATTATCTCAGTTTGGCAAGGAACTGAAACCAAAAACTTGATTTTCTACAAGGATTTAACTGCACCGGAATCAACCGTTGTAGAACTGATTAACGAATTTGAGGCTGAGTACAGTTTCATCGACAATGACGGTTCTCTTTTCTGGTTTCAAACAGACTTGAATGCACCGCTGGGCCGCGTAATTGCGATCGACACCAACAACCCACCTCCCTCATCCCTCGCCTGTGATGAAACCCCTCCGTCGCCCCGGGAGGGGGGGTTCACAGAAATTATCCCCGAAGCAGCAGAAACTCTCGAAGGCATCGGCCTCCTGAACAATCAATTTGTCGCTTCCTACTTGAAAGACGCCTACAGCCAGATTAAAATTTTCAACTTAGATGGCTCTTTCGTGCGAGAAGTTGCCTTGCCCGGAATCGGTTCAGCGGGAGGATTCGGCGGCAAGCGGCACGACACCGAAACTTTTTATGCTTACACCAGTTTCACTGCACCTAACATCATCTATCACTACAATATGGTGACAGATGAAAGTACGATTTATCGGCAGCCCAAGGTCGATTTTAATCCCGACGATTACGAGACAAAACAAGTATTTTACCCCAGCAAAGACGGTACGCAAGTACCCATGTTTATTACCCACAAGAAAGGCTTGCAGTTGGATGGCAATAACCCCACCTACCTGTACGGATACGGTGGTTTTGGCATCTCGCTAACCCCGAGTTTTTCTGTTAGCAGGATAGTGTGGTTAGAGATGGGCGGAGTTTATGCGATCGCCTGTTTGCGGGGAGGCGGCGAGTACGGCGAATCATGGCACGAAGCAGGCAAAAAGTTGAACAAGCAAAACGTGTTTGATGACTTTATAGCTGGCGCTGAATGGTTGATCGAAAACAAGTATACCAAACCGGCCAAATTGGCGATCGCAGGTGGCAGCAACGGCGGTTTATTAGTGGGAGCTTGCATGACTCAGCGGCCGGAATTGTTCGGTGCAGCACTGCCGGCCGTCGGCGTCATGGATATGTTGCGCTTCCACAAATTTACCATTGGTTGGGCTTGGACTTCTGAATACGGTTCGCCGGAAAATCCCGAAGAATTTTCCACAATTCACGGCTATTCTCCCCTGCACAACCTCAAACCGGGAACGGCTTATCCGGCAACAATGATTACAACTGCCGATCACGACGATCGAGTAGTTCCTGCCCACAGTTTCAAGTTTGCTTCTGCTTTGCAAGAAATGCACGGGGGAGAAAAACCGGTGTTAATTCGGATTGAAACCAAAGCGGGACACGGTGCCGGCAAACCCACTGCGAAAATCATTGAAGAATTGGCAGATGAATGGGCTTTTTTAGTCCGGGAACTCGATTGAGTGATATCTACAGTCGCTGGCTGTTCCCATCGCGCTGTATGTTCGGGGCGTAAGTTCTGATTTTCTAACCCACATTCCGCACCCGCCAAGTGTCACACTAGGAATTTTGGGAGTTTGGGGAAATTGGACTGGCGATCGCCAGTCCAATTTTTCCATTATTTATATAAAAAAATGACTGATGTGGTTTTCAAAATTACCTCAAAACCGATTGTGACAGTGGAGTGTGCCAAAAGTGGGTTAAAATTCCTCAACCCGTACCGGTGAATTTGTACTACTTGCACTCCTCGAACAACTCTTCGGTCAAATTCACCTAGCGACGCCTAATATCAAGGTGTCCTTTGGTTGAAATCAAGCAAAAGGCGAGCCGACTTCTCATCAGCGCGCCTGCAAATCGTATTCTTTTTTCTCAAACGTCATTGAGCCGACTGTTCCGGTTGAAAAAAATTAGGAAGCCGTCTTGCTAGCGCGGCGGCGGCGCGCTGCCACCAAGCCACCCAAACCGAGAGCCAAACCAGTCATCGTCATCGGTTCGGGAACTGCTTCTGCCGTTACGGTGAAGTCTTGGAAGTCCGCGTCGTTGCCGTTACCGCCATCGTCGAAGGAGATGACTGCGCCTCCGTTAAACAGAGAAGCTGTTGCGTCTGTGAATTGTCCGGCAGCTTGGAAGGTGCTTGTAGTTTCTTTGCCGAGTGCGTTCCACAGCGACGAGCCGCCCAACACGGCTAGCTGGGCGCCGGCGTTTAAAGCTGAGGTTGAGTAGACAGTGCCGTTGTCGCCACTGGAGAGTCCCAAAGTGTAAACTTTATTTGCCACGAAGGTGAATGCTGACGATCCAACCGAGACTGTATTGCCTACAGTTCCTTTCCATTCGTTCTCGCCGCCGTTGTCTGAGGATTTAGTTTCCTCAAACAGGATGGCCGCTCTCTCGATCACCGAGTCATTCACAGTGTAGACTCCCAAAGAGGAAGTGTACATACCGTGAGATTCTTTGAAGTTAAAGGTGACACTTGTATCTTGCTGGAATTTGATGCCGGTGGTACCAAAGGAGAATGCCTGAGCTGGAGCTCCGGTGCCAAACAGAGCTGTGGCGGCTGCGGTAGCTGTTAGGGCGGATAAGAGTTTGGTATTCATAAGCTGTTTCCTTTCGTGCGACGATCTTAATAGTTTCATTATCATATATTTTGTTTGTGTTTTTGCCACTTTAGGTAAATTTTGACATATTCTTTATCAAGCCTTTACATATCCTTCACAAATCCTGTCTGGCGAATAAGCCTGCGGGCGATCGCTCCCTCTAAATACACACCAAATAATTATAAAAATTGTGGCTTTAAACCTTGCAGTAGCAAGCATGGGAGCATAAACTCGACCAAAATGAATAGGGTCGAGTTTATGCTAATTTTTTATTTTATTCCAAGTCTAAATCATCAAAACCAAACACTTACGTATAAACACGGTAATGCCCGCGCTAACTGACAGTTAAAGGAGTTTTATATTAACCAGAAACGGGGAATATTTGTTGTTTGGGACTTGTGTAGGGGAGTTAAAGTAGTTTATCTATCTGGTAAATTACGTACAAACTACGATCGTTGGGTTTACGTATTTTGGTGAAATTAGAGGAAACCCCGGCAGTGATAGATCCCAAAGATGCGATCGAGATGCGATTTCCGCAGATTGAAGCGGTCAAACAGCGGATTTCCCCTCCAGAAATACGGTCTATAGAAGCTGTGGGCAAGTCCTAATCCCGATCGACCCCATCAAAACACACCGCTGTAGCGTTCCTCAGCCCAAGGTTCGCCCCGCCGGTGGTAGCCGTTGCGTTCCCAAAAACCGAGTTCTTCGGTTTCTGTAAATTCCAGGCCGTTAATCCATTTAGCGCTTTTCCAAGCGTACAAGTGCGGAACTACCAACCGCATTGGGCCGCCGTGGTCTGGGGATAGGGGTTCGCCGAAGACGGTGTGGGCGAAAAAGTTTTCTTCTCGGAGGAAGTCTGCGATCGCAATGTTAGTGGTGTAGCCCCCGTAGCAGTGTTCCAAGACGTGCATCGCTTTCGGGTCAACTTCTGTGTAGTTCATAAAATCTGTGACTTTGACTCCCGTCCACTGCACGTCGAGTTTTGACCACCGGGTGACGCAGTGAAAATCTGCTGTAAAGTTACTTTGGGGCATGGCCTGGAAGTCCAACCAAGTGAAGGTTTTTGGTTTTGCCAATCCCCAGACTTTAAATTCCCAACTCTCAATGCTGACTGAGGGTGTATCGCCGTAGGTCAGCACGGGAAAGCCGTTGGCAAGGTATTGACCCGGGGGGACGCGATCGCTGTTTTCTGATTCTGGCTTGCGAAAAAATTTACCCAGCATTGATTCACGCTCTACAGTAAGTGACTGCAATGCTCAGTATAGCTTGCATAGATAGGCGCATCGCAATTCATCTCAAGGTAGAAAGCAAAAGCACTTTTGCACAAAGAAGAATCCCCAAATTCTGCCTGGTGCCAACCTACTTCTGCCTTGGGATAGAGGCGAAGCTAAAAATTTAAAAATAATATTGCCCCAAGGTATTAATTACCTAACCTTAAATTTTATCGTAATTTCTGGTGCATTTCCTAATCTTTGATGTATTGTTACAATATGCTCAAATGCCATATGTAAAAAAAATTTGACGGGGTAAAAACCATGATCGCAAGTTGCTTGATTCCGTTGACGCTCTGCTTGATTGCTGCGTGGGTGACTGCGGGGACTGACAACAGAACGCTAGACGGGATTCCGGCTCCCATAGCTGCAATTATTGGAGTGTGTTCGTTAATTTGGTTTCTGGCGGTGTGTCCTTGGCCTGTTGAACTCGCTCTAGTCTTGGCGGTTCTGGTTTTGGGCAAAGCTTACCTGCAAGATATCTTGAAAGTCGGCTGAATTTTCACGGCTAGCGCTCCTATGATTTGCGGGATCGCGATCGTCGGGTGCTGCTACTTTGTTGAAATTTTCCCGATTTGTCTGGCTATGTTCTGAGAGGGACTAGCAAAGGTGCAAGCAACCCCAGCATTGGTGAAATTCAATTTAGATATTTCGGTTAAAAATTAGAACATAAAGATCGACAGAGAAACCCGATTTATCTAAGATAAACCGGGTTTGTGGGGGGATGAAATTTTCACGCATCCGGCAAGACTTGCTTGCGACTTAGGGACTCGGAACTCAAGAAACCGGGTTTCTGAGTCCAGGAGTCGGGCTGTATGTGCGTAAAATGGCGATCTGTTAAATGGGCAAGCGATTGATATCTTGATTAGAACCAACAACTACCATCGCGTCGCCCTTTTTCAAGCGTTCGCTTGGCTGTGGATTAATCTCGAACTTGTCTGCGCGACCGACTGCTAGTAAGTTCAAACCATACTTCCGCCGGAGATCCAATTCGGAGATGGTTTTACCGTCAAACTTTTCAGGAACAAGCACCTCAACGATGCTGTGATCTGGGTCGAGGTCAAACCGTTCTAAAATGCTGGGTTTTGTAAGAAGGCGGGCCACAGAGCAGCCCATTTCTCGTTCGGGAAAAACTACATGATCTGCGCCGACTTTTTTCAACAGTTTTAAGTGAGTTTCCGAAGAAGCTTTGGCTATTACGTGACTTACCCCGCCTTCCTTAAGATTAAGGGTGGTGGTAATGCTTTCTGCTAGGTAATTGCCGATCGCCACAATCACTGTTTCAAATTCAAATATACCGGCTTCCGCAAGAGCGCTAGGCTCTGTAGAATCTAACTGCACAACGTGAGCAGCAATGCGCTCGGTCAAAGCTTGAGTTACTTTTTTTTCATCGGTGTCAACTCCCAAGACTTCGTAACCCAAGCCGTGCAGAGTCGAACACACAGCTTTGCCGAAGCGTCCCAAACCAATAACTGCAAACTGCTTGTTGTCGGCGCGCAAACTGCGAAAAAAATTCAAAGATGACAGGTTCACTCAATATCCAGCGCTGAGCGTCTTGCTGTTTAAATTCTAGCAGAGACAGCGCCGCCTCCTTTTGATTTTTGGGTAAGTAGTAAAAGTTGATTTGGGTTGTCACCCATTGTTTAGATTATCAGCAACGAGGCAGGATTTTTTTATCCCACTAACAAACTTTCCTCAGCATACTTAAAAGACCTGGGTTTTGGGTCGCCGAATGCAGCACTCATCAGCAGCAGTACGCCAACCCTACCTACATACATTGTAGCAATCAAAACCAACTTGCCCATCGCTGAAATCTTGGCTGTAATTCCTGTGGAAAGACCGACCGTCGCAAAAGCTGAAACTGCCTCAAGCAGCGCTGCGATAAATTCTAGTTGGGGATTGGTCATCTCAATTAAAATTGCAGATGTGAACGCGACCAACAGAGAACCGAAGACGACGCTAATGGTTTTCAGAATCATTGCTGGCGGGATTTGACGCTGATAGCACTCCACATCTTCCTGGCCTTCGAGAACTGCTGCGGTACAGCAAAATAATATCCTAAAAGTTGTGATTTTGATGCCACCGCCGGTGCTGCCGGGACCTGCGCCGATAAACATCAGCGCGACGGTCAGAAATAACCCGGCTTCGCTCATTTTGCCAATGTCAATTGTATTGAATCCCGCCGTGCGGGGAGTAACAGATTGAAACCAAGCTGCCATCAATTTTTGAGGGAAATTGAGAGGACCGAAAGTTGCTGGGTTGTTGTATTCCAGCACCAAAAAAGCTAGGGTTCCTAAAATTAAAAGAACAGCAGTTGTACTGGTAACGACTTTGAAATTTAGGGAAAAAACTGTGCAAACAGGGCTTTTGTTGAAGCGAGCGCACAGCCAGAGGTACATTTCCATAATTACTTGATAGCCGATTCCCCCAAATATGATTAAACCGCTGACTGTGAAGTTAATCACAGGCGAATTGATGTACTGGATTAAATTATCTGAATACAGGCTGAAACCAGCATTGTTAAAGGCATTAACGCTGTGAAATACCGCCGACCACACACCGTCTTTAAATCCGTATTGGGGGACGAAAACCGACATCAGCAAAAACACTCCAGTTAATTCAAACAAAAGCGTTGTTGCTAGAATTGACTGCACCAGTTGCACTACGCCGGCTAGCCCGGATTTGTCGAGAGATTGTTGCAGGGCAACTTTGTCTTTCAAGCCAAAGCGGCGACCCAATAACAGCAGCAAGAAAGTCGTGGCTGTCATGTAGCCCAAGCCTCCTATTTGCACCAGTAAAACTAGGCACAGTTGCCCCCAAAAAGAGTAATATTTTCCGACATCCACAACCGACAAGCCCGTGACGCAGACACAGGAAGTAGAGGTAAAGAGTGCTGTTATTGGATCGCTCCAAGTTCCATCAATTGTGGAAAAGGGCATCATCAGTAATAGAGCACCTGTGAGGATGACAGCGAGAAAGCCCAAAGCAATGGTTCGCGAGACAGTCATTCGATTTTAGATTTGAGATTTTAGATTTGAGATTGGAGAGGGAACCCACAAATCGAGTTGAGATTTGAGGTTTGAGAGGGAACCCACAAATCGAGTTGAGATTTGAGGTTTGAGAGGGAACCCACAAATAGATAGTCGGGCTTGAAATAAGGACATCTCCGTCTGGTGAATGCCGGAGACCGATCGAACTCAATCGCCAAATTCTATGACAACAGCGGGAAAATAACGGTAGAATTCCTTTAATAACTTGCGATTCGGCGATGACATCAACACTTTACCAGCAAATTCAGCAACTTTACGACGCTTCTAGCGGTTTGTGGGAGCAGGTGTGGGGCGAACATATGCACCACGGTTACTACGGCCCGGATGGCAATTTGAAAAAAGAGCGCCGACAGGCTCAGATAGATTTGATAGAAGAACTGCTGGCTTGGGCTGGAGTACCGTCAGACAAGACACTGTGTGAATCTTACCGCATTCTCGATGTCGGTTGCGGGATCGGCGGCAGCACGCTGTATTTGACCGAAAAGTTTAGTTCGATCGCTCAAAATAATTTAAAGTTGGATGGCAGGGTCGATCGTGATTTTAGCAGATCGCCCGAACCAAATAAAACGGGCGCTAGCGTTACAGCGACCGGGATTACTCTGAGTCCGGTACAGGCCAACAGAGCGACCGAACGCGCTAGAATTGCTGGGCTAGAAAGCAATGTCAATTTTTTGGTAGCCGATGCTTTGAATATGCCTTTTCCTGACGAGTCATTCGACTTGGTTTGGTCGCTCGAAAGCGGAGAACATATGCCAGACAAAATTAAGTTTTTGCAGGAATGCTGCCGCGTGCTCAAGCCGGGAGGAACTTTGATTTTGGCGACTTGGTGTCACCGCCCGGTGGGAGAAACGGCGGGAGAATTAACTGATGAAGAGAGAAAGCAATTGGCCGAAATTTACCGGGTTTATGCTTTGCCTTACGTGATTTCTTTGCCGGAATATGAGGAAATCGTCCGCAGTTTGCCTTTGACAAGTATTCGCACTGCTGATTGGTCAAAAGCTGTTGCTCCTTTTTGGGATGTGGTGATCGATTCTGCTTTGACTCCGAGCGCGATTTGGGGTTTGCTGACTAGCGGTTGGACGACTGTTCAAGCTGCACTTGCTCTCGGATTGATGAGCCGTGGATATCAGAGCGGGTTGATTCGTTTCGGGCTGATTTGTGCTGTAAAATAACAGGCATATATCAGAGAAGTTTTGAGTCTTGAGTTGATGAGTAAGGTGTGCATTGCACACCTTAGAGAATATTATTTTTTTGGTGCGGGTGTGAGTTTTATGAGCAACGATTCGATTGGCAAGTCTTGGATTGATAAAAATGGCTCGGCTCCGCAAAGCTGGGTGAGGGCATTTTGGGAGTTTTCTCGGCCGCACACAATTGTGGGTACTAGCTTGAGTGTATTGGCTTTGTACGCGATCGCCCAAAGCGCGCGGCTGTTTGTGAATCCTGTATTTTTGCCCCTAGCTTTTGCCTGGTTGGCTTGCATTTGCGGCAATATTTATATTGTGGGATTAAACCAGTTAGAAGATGTTGAAATTGATAAAATAAATAAGCCGTATTTGCCGATCGCCTCGGGAGTGTTTTCTCGGAAAACCGGGGAATTAATTGTAATTGCAACGGGAATTATAGCAATTTTGATTGCTGTTTTGCAAGGCCCGTTTTTGCTGGCTACAGTTGGCGTTAGTTTGGCGATCGGGACTGCTTATTCTCTGCAGCCAATTCGGCTGAAGCGCTTTCCTTTTTGGGCGGCGCTGTGCATTTTTACTGTGCGGGGCGCGATCGTAAATTTAGGGTTATTTCTGCACTTTAATTGGGTGTTGGGTTTGGGTAGGGCGAAAAGCGTTTTTTCGGGCTGGAGTTTGGAGAGTGTGTCTTTTGCGATTCCTGCAGAAGTTTGGGTGCTGACGGTTTTTGTTGTGGTGTTTACATTTGCGATCGCCATTTTTAAAGATATCCCCGACATGGAAGGGGACAAGCAATATAATATTACTACGTTTACGATTGAGCTGGGCAAGCCGGCCGTCTTTAATTTATCTCGCTGGGTGTTGACGGTTTGTTATTTGGGCGCGACTTTGGCGGGAGCGATCGTATTGTCTAATGTTAATTTAGTGTTTCTGGCAGTTTCTCATTTGGCGGCTTTGGGTTTGATGTGGTTTTGGAGTACGAAAGTTGATTTGGACGATAAAATAGAAGTTGCTGCATTTTATCAATTTATTTGGAAGTTGTTTTTCTTAGAATATCTAATTTTTCCCGCAGCTTGTTTGTTGGGGTAGAAGTTCGGCAACGGATTCTGTAACGGATGTAACGGATGTCAGGAAGAAGGAAGTTCGGCAACGGATTCTGTAGCGGATGTAACGGATGTCAGGAAGAAGGAAGTCGGAAGAAGGAAGAAGGAAGAAGGAAGAAGAAAGGGGAAAGAATGAAGGAAGAGTTAACAAGTTAGAACAATTTGGCAATTACCAGTTAGCGAACTCCCAAACAACCAAGACAACTATGGCTTCTCAAAAAAAATTTCGGAAATCTGCCTGCAAACTGGGTGCCGAAGACTCTTTGAAATTAGCTTGGGAACATCACCAAGCGGGCCGTTTGTTAGAAGCTGAGAATTTGTACCGGCAAATAATAGAAGTGCAGCCGGAATCAGCAAACGTGCTGTGTTTGTTGGGAATAGCGGCGAGACAGCAGGGAAAAATTGCAGAGGCGATCGACTTTTACGAACAGGCGATCGCCCAAAACCCCGATTTTGTAGAAGCACATTTAAATAAGGCTAATGTTTTGCTAGATGTAGGCGAGTATCAAAGGGCGATCGCCACTTACGAACAAGTCATCAAAATGCAGCCAAATTCCGCACTAGCTTACAATAATTTGGGCTGGCTCAAACAGCAAGTCGGCGAAATAGACTCGGCAATTTTATATTACCAAACAGCGCTCAAGCTCGATCCCAACCTGCCGGAAACAGCGCACAATTTAGGACATTTATTTAAACAAAAAAATCAGTTAAACGAGGCGACAGCTTATTACGTCCACGCTTTAAAAATTAATCCAAATTTGATATATTCCCTGATGGGATTGGGCACTGTTTTGCACCAGCAGGGGAAATTAGCCGAAGCTTTAAACTGCTACCAGCAAGCTGTAAAACTAGACCCCAAAAATCCCGAATCTCACAACAATGTAGGAGCATTTTACCACGAACAAGGCAATGTAAAAGCCGCAATATCCTACTACAGACAAGCATTAAACTTAAAGCCCGATTTCGTGGAGGCTATTAACAATCTCGGACACGCTTTGGTCGATTTAGGAGAATTTCAAGAAGCTTTTTCTTGTCACAGTCGAGCCTTGGAATTGCAGCCAGACAACGCCACCGCACACCTGGAATTCGCCTTAACTTTGCTCTTGTTCGGAGATTTTCAGCGCGGTTTTGCTGAATATGAGTGGCGGTGGCGCACTCCGCAACTATCGCCCAGGCAATTGAAACAGCCTGTTTGGGATGGTTCAGATTTGCAGGGAAAAACTATTTTACTGCACGTCGAGCAAGGCTTCGGCGATTCGATTCAGTTTATTCGCTACGCCCCAATTCTTCGCAGCCGAGGCGCTAAAGTTATGGTGGCTTGCTATCCAGAACTGCTGCGGTTGTTTGCGACAGTTGCCGGCATTGAATATTTATCAGTTAGTCTTGAGGGTTTGCCAGAATTTGACGTTCACGCACCGCTGATGAGTTTGCCGAGAATTGTGGGGACAACTCTGGAAACAATACCTGCAAATGTTCCTTATTTAGCTTCGCCTGATGAGTGCAAATTTGCGCTTTCTTCTGATGCAAAACTGAAGGTAGGGATTGTTTGGGCGGGGAGCCCGCAGCGCCGGAAAGATCGTCAGCGTTCTTGCAGTTTGAGCGATTTTATTCAATTTTTGGATATTCCGGGAATCGCTTTTTATAGTTTACAAAAAAACTTGTCCCAGAGCGATCGCACTTTGTTGAACCAACACTTAGTGCCGGATTTGAGTCCGCATTTGAGCGACTTTGCTGATACCGCTTCGGCGATATCTCAACTGGATTTAGTCATTAGTGTCGATACGGCTGTGGCGCACTTAGCCGGTGCTTTAGGAAAACCGGTTTGGGTGCTGCTTTCTTTTGCTCCTGACTGGCGCTGGCTGCTGCAGCGCGAAGATAATCCTTGGTATCCAACTGCAAGGCTTTTCCGCCAAAATCAGCCGGAAAGTTGGCAAGAATTGTTTGAAGAAGTAAAGGCGGCTTTGAGTTCTTTTGCGATCGCAAATACTGCTAGTTATTCCGAGGATTCTGCGCACGAGACGCTTGACTTCGTTTCGCTCGCAATGACTGGTAATAATACGGACTCCCTCGATTCTGTGGCTCTCAAAATGACAGAAGCAAGCTTCGGAGACGAGAGCAAACAAAAATTTGTTGCTGCGAGCGAAGCGTTAGCTACAGGCTCCGCAGTCAAGCAATTGCTGGGGGTTGAGACATCTGTGGCGATCGCAACTGGTGGCAAAAATCCGGTTGTTTTAGAGGATTTATTGCGACAAGCAGAACAGTTAATGGAAACAGGCGATAAGGAAGAGGCGATCGCCCTTTACGAACAGATCATATCTCTTGACCCAAATTGCGTTCAAGCGCTGATTAATTTTGGTTTCCTAAAGCAAGAAAATGGCGAGTTAGACGCAGCTATTCCCCATTATCAAGAAGCTTTAGCCCTCGCTCCAAATATTCCTCAAACAGCTTACAACTTGGCAAAAATTTTTGAGGAACAAGGTCAAGTGGAAGAGGCGATCGCGCATTACGAACAAGCTCTTGTCGCTCAACCAGATTTCGTGCCAGCACTGATTAATTTAGCAGTGGCGCTGCAAGAAAAAGGCGAACTTTTAAGGGCGCTCGATCTGTACCGGCGAGCCCTGGAAATTCAGCCGCATAGCTGGGAAGCTTACAACAACCTGGCAACAGTATTGCAAGAACAGGGCAATTTAGAAGATGCGCTGGAGTATTATCACAAAGCTCTAGAATTGCTGCCGGATTTTGTGGAAGCTATCAACAATTTAGGCAGGACGTTTCTGGAAAAAGGCGCGGTAGAAGATGCGATCGCCTGTTACAGACGGGCGATTTATTTAAGTCCCAATCACGCTAGCGCTCACCTGAATTTGTCCTTGGCTTTGCTGTTGGTGGGAGATTTGGAAAATGGTCTCGCAGAATACGAGTGGCGCTGGCAAATTAAAGAATTTCACACTGGTCATTCGTGTTTTTTAACGGGGCCGGAAAATACAGTTTCGGCGAGAGAATACCGGCCGCTGTGGGACGGTTCTGATTTGGTGGGAAAGACTATTTTGCTCCACGCCGAACAAGGTTTAGGCGATTCGCTTCAGTTTATCCGCTACGCTGCGATCGTCAAAAATAAAGGCGGTAGGGTAATTGTTGGCTGTTACCCGCAATTGCACCGTTTGTTTGCAACGGTTGACGGCATTGATTTGCTAATAGTTAAAGGCGAGCCGCTGCCGGAATTTGACGTGCAAGCGCCAATGTTGAGTTTGCCGTATATTATCGGTACAAAGCTGGAAACAATACCGGCAAATACTGCTTATTTATCTCCGCCGGCGGGTGCGGATTTTGGGCTTTTGCCCGATCGCAATTTGAAAGTTGGCATTGTCTGGGCGGGGAATCCAAAACACCGCAAAAACAAGCAGCGTTCGTGCAGTTTAAGCCAGTTTATGCCGCTTTTAGACGTTTCGGGGGTAAGTTTTTACAGCTTGCAGAAAGACGTTCCCGAGGCCGATCGCGCGCTGTTGAATCAAACGCCGATCGTAGATTTGAGCCCGCATTTTGACGATTTGGCCGATACTGCTGCTGCGATCGCCAAACTAGATTTAGTGATTAGTGTCGATACCGCTGTCGCCCATTTGGCGGGCGCTTTGGGCAAACCGGTGTGGATTTTGCTGGCGTTTTCGCCCGATTGGCGGTGGCTGCTGGAGCGCGAAGACAGTCCTTGGTATCCGACGGCGCGGCTGTTCCGGCAGCATCAGCGGGGCGACTGGGAGGATGTTTTCGGTCGGGTGGCTCAAGCTTTGGGCTGCCAGGTTTCCGCAGCATCTGCGCCGTCGGATTTGGCGGATGCAGAGTTTCGGTTGGGTCGAGATTTGCAGCAGCAAAGGCAGTTTCGCGGTGCGATCGAGTGTTACGAGCGGGCGATCGCGATCGATCCAAATTATGCGGCCGCTCACAGCAATTTAGGCGTTGTCAAACAGCACACTGGCAGGCTCCCAGAGGCGATCGCGCACTACCGACAAGCGCTAGCAATTGACCGCAATTTGGCGGAAACTGCGAGCAATTTGGGCAGCGCGCTCGCGGAAGCAGGGGAGACTCAAGAGGCGATCGCAGAATATGAGCGGGCGCTCAATTTGAACCCTAATTGCGCGGAAGCGCTGATTAATTTGGGCCTGTTGCGGGAAGGACAAGGGGATGTGACGGAGGCTGTAAGCTGCTACGAGCAAGCGATTCAAGTTAATCCTAATTGCGCTGCGGCTTATTTGAATTTGGGAATTACTTTGGAGGAACAAGGGGAGGAAGGGGAAGCGATCCCGAATTACGAACGGGCGATCGCGAATTACGAACGGGCGATCGCGATCGATCCAAATTATTTCGATGCCTTGCACAACTTAGCATACGCCTCGATCCGGCAGGGGCGAGTTGCAGATGCGATCGCATACTACGATCGAGCTCTGACGCTGCAACCGGATTTGGCCCAAACCGATCTTGCTTTGGGGAGTTGGCTGTCAAACCAAGATAAGTTAGATGAGGCTCTAGCTTTTTGCCAGCAGGCGATTCAGAAATTGCCAGCCTCAGCAGAGGCTCGCTGCAATCTGGGAATTGTCCTGCACAAACAGGGCAAAATTGAAGAGGCGATCGCCTGCTACCACCAAGCTTTGAGCCTGAAACCAGACTTTCCAGAAGCTTTGAACAATCTCGGCAAAGCTTTTGAGGAAGCGGGAAAAATGGCAGAGGCGATCGATTGTTACCATCGGGCGATCGAACTCAAACCCGGTTATATCAATCCTCTCAACAGTTTGGCAAGTGCTTTTCACGATCGCGGACAATTTGTAGATGCTGTCACCTGCTACAGCCAAGCAGTTAAATTCAATATCGGCAATCCCGAATCTCACCTAAATTTAGCTTTAGCTTTACTGCTGGCGGGAGATTTTCAGCGCGGTTTTTCCGAGTACGAATGGCGGCTACTGGTTAAACAAAAACAGTCCCCGCGCCACAACTTTCACCAACCTATTTGGGATGGCAAAGATTTGCAGGAAAAAACTATTTTGCTTTGCCCGGAACAGGGTTTAGGCGATGCAATTCAGTTTATCCGCTACGCAGATTTAGTCAAGCAAAAAGGCGGTAGGGTAATTGTTTGGTGTTTGCCGCAGTTGCAGCGCTTATTTGCACAAGTTTCGGGAATCGATGCGTTAATAGTTAGTCCAGAGAATGCGCCGGATTTTCAAGTTCGCGCGCAGCTAATGAGTTTGCCTCACATTCTGGGAACAACTTTAGAAAATATACCTGCGAAAGTTCCTTATTTAGCTCCGCCCCCGGGTTTGGAATTTACTCTCAGTCCAACTGCTAATTTGAAAGTAGGGATTGTGTGGTCGGGAAATCCTCAATATTCGCAAAATAAGGTGCGATCGTTACCGCTGAATTTGTTAACTAAACTGTTAGATATTCCCGGAGCAAATTTTTACAGTTTGCAAAAGGAAATAACAGCAGAGGATCGCGCTTTGTTAGAGCAAATGCCCGTAACAGATTTAAGCTCTTATTTGCACGACTTTGCCGATACTGCGGCGGCAATCTCGGCTCTGGATTTAGTGATTTCTGTAGATACTTCTGTGGCGCACTTGGCCGGTGCTTTGGGCAAACCAGTGTGGATTTTGCTGTGTTTTGTGCCGGATTGGCGGTGGATGTTGCAACGCGAAGATAGTCCTTGGTATCCGACGGCGCGGCTGTTTCGCCAGTCTAAAGCGGGGGATTGGGAAGGAGTTTTAGAACAAGCTAGTTTGGCGCTGAGAGAAAGAATTTGCCAGCATGAGGAAGCTCAACTGCCAAGAGAAACTTATCCCAATATTGAATTGTCTCAAAAACATTTCAATCGGGGAAATATTCTCAAAGCGCAAGGTAGATTTGCCGAGGCGATCGCTTGTTTTAAAAAGGCTTTAGTTTTGCAGCCGAATTCGATAGAAGCCGCCACTAATTTGGCAGTGACGCTGCACCAAACAGGCGATTTAGCCGAAGCTGCCACCTATTATCAGCGCGCGGTCGAAATCGACCAGAACTGCGCTCAAGCGCAAAATAACTTGGGTATTTTGCTGCAAGAGCAAGGCAATACAGCCGATGCTGTATCTTGCTTTCAAAAGGCGATCGCCCTAAATCCAATGTACGTCAAAGCTCTCAACAATCTCGGCGCGACACTCCAGCAGCAGGGCGAGTTGCCGAGTGCGATCGCGTGTTTTCATCAAGCACTTTCCATCAATTCCAATTACGTGCCAGCCCTGGTAAATTTGGGCGTGGCGATGCAAGCAAAATGTCAGCTAGCAGAGGCAGAAAGGCTTTACGAGCGCGCAATTGAAGCAGAACCAAACAATCCTGCAGGACACTATCACCTGGGAACTTTATGCTTGGGTGCGGGTAAAATAGAACAGGCAATTTCTAGCTTAGAACGAGCCATATTTTTGAACCAGAATTATCTAGAAGCTATCACTAATTTAGGCAGTGCTGTAGAACAACTAGGAGACATAAATCGAGCAATTTTGTGTTACAATAAAGCAATACAAATCGATGTTAATTGTGTAAAAGCTCACTTCAATTTAGCCTTAGTCCTGCTGTTGACTGGGGACTTGCCGCGCGGTTTAGCAGAATACGAGTGGCGCTGGCAAACAGAACAGGCGAAAAAAATGCAGCGGTTGAATTTCGATCGGCCGGTTTGGGATGGTTCAGAGTTGAACGGGCAAACTATTTTGCTCCGATCCGAACAAGGTTTGGGCGACGCAATTCAATTTGTGCGTTACGCGGCAATCGTGCAGCAAAAAGGCGGCAAAGTAATCATTTCTTGCTATCAAGAACTGAAGCGTTTATTTAAGCAGATTCCTGGCATCCAACAAGTGGCGGTTCGGATGGAGGAATTGCCGGATTTCCAAGTGCAAGCACCGCTGATGAGTTTGCCGCATATTCTGGGAACAAATTTAGAAAGTATACCGGCAAATGTTCCTTATTTAGCTGCGCCGCCGAATTGGCAATTTTCCCTAAATTGCGTGAAGCGCAGCTATCCCGTAGGGAATCGCAATTTCAAAATAGGGATTGTGTGGGCTGGAAGTTCGGAACATTTGAAGGATTTTCAGCGATCGAGCGATTTAAGTTATTTCCTGAAATTGTTAGATATTGCGGGTGTAAGTTTTTACAGTCTTCAGAAAGAAGTGTCTGCGGGCGATCGTACTTTGTTAACTCAAATTCCCGTGATAGATTTGAGCGACAATTTGAACGATTTTGCCGATACTGCGGCGGTGATATCGCAACTAGATTTAGTAATCTGCGTGGATACTGCTGTCGCGCACTTAGCCGGTGCTTTGGGTAAACCCGTATGGATTTTGCTGTGTTTTATGCCGGATTGGCGGTGGATGTTGGAACGCGAAGACAGCCCTTGGTATCCGACGGCGCGGCTGTTTCGGCAGCAAACACCGGGTGATTGGGAGGAAGTATTCGATCGCATAAAAACAGCCTTAAAACACCTAATCTCTACTCGTTACCAGGCTGAGTCGGGGAACGCAGATTCTGATGCTGTGCCTCAACTTTCCTTGTCACCTGCACAGGTAGAATTTTACATAGCAAATACCTTAAAAAAACAAGGTAAAAAAGCAGCCGCAGCCGCTCGCTACGAACAAGTAATCTCAGCCTCACCCACCCATGCAGAAGCCCACAGTTATTTAGGTTATTTTAAACAGGAAAACGGCCAAATAACCGAGGCAATTTCGCACTACAAACAAGCGCTTGAAACCAATCCCAACCTGAGTGAAACAAACTTATATTTAGGTTGCGCCCTGGAAGAACAAGGAAAAGTTATCGAGGCGATCGACTGGTATACTAAAGCAATTCAACTATCTCCAGAATCTCCCAATTGGCGCTTGAGGCTAGCGTTAGCTTTGCTTTTGACTGGCAATTTCCAGCGTGGTTTTGCCGAGTACGAATCGCGCTGGCAAACTCAAGAATTGGAACCCAGATATTTCGCCCAACCGCTTTGGGACGGCTCAGGTTTGCAGGGAAAAACGATTTTATTGCACCCAGAACAAGGTTTGGGCGATACGATACAATTTATCCGCTACGCACCTTTAGTCAAGCAAAAAGGCGGCAAAGTTGTTGTGGCTTGTCATGTCTTGCTGAAGCGTTTATTTGAAGGAATTGCAGGAGTCGATCGAGTAATAGCGCGGTCGAGCGATTTGGTAGATTTTCAAGTGCAAGCGCCGCTGTTAAGTTTGCCGCGAATTTTGGGAACAACTTTGGAAAATATACCGGCAAAGATTCCTTATTTAGCCCCGCCACAGGATTTTAAATTTTCTCTAGAACCAAACAATCAACTAAAAGTAGGTATTGTGTGGGCGGGTGGCGCGCTGCACCGCAAGGATCATCAGCGATCGTGTAAATTGAGCCATTTTGTCAAATTTTTAGATGTTGCTGGAACGACTTTTTACAGCCTTCAGAAAGATTTGTCTGGGGGCGATATCACTTTGTTTAATCGACATAAAATTGAAGATTTGAGCGAACATTGCGTCGATTTTGCCGACACAGCAGCAATTATTTCGCAACTCGATTTAGTAATTTGCGTAGATACTTCTGTGGCGCACTTGGCCGGTGCTTTGGGCAAACCAGTCTGGATTTTGCTGTCTTTCGTGCCCGATTGGCGCTGGATGCTGGAACGCGAAGATAGCCCTTGGTATCCCACTGTGCGGTTGTTTAGGCAGCAAACAGCGGGTGATTGGGATGGAGTTTGCGATCGTATAAAAGCAGCCTTAGAACAGCTAATTTCCCCTCCTCTCCCTCGTTACCAGGCTCTGCCTGGTAACGCATATTCAGAGGCTCCGCCTCGGCTTCAACCCCCAGATACTCCGCCTCAAATCCAACGCCCAGAAACTCCCCCACAGATTACCGGAATCGGCATCAGTTGGCCAGTCAGCATCACCAGCGGCTGGGGAATTTACGGCATGAATTTAACACTGCAACTGCTGCGAAATCCCGCCTGGGAGGTTGCACTTTTAGTACCGCCATCTATCACCTCAGAATCTATCAATCCGCTGCATAAATCCCTGTTATTACCTGTAGTAGAAAAGCAGAAAAATTTTCAGGAATTAGTAACCGCAAATTCAGACAAACAGATTACTTGCAACTTTCCCGTACTTTACGCTTTGGGGAATAATTTAGCATCCTCTGGAGTGGAGAATCAAATTACCAGCGCTTCTCAAGTAGGAGTCATCTTTTTTGAAGACACGCGAATCACAGCAGAAGCACTAGAAAAAGCAAAAAAATATAGCGCGATTGTTGCAGGTTCCAACTGGAATGCGGATGTTTTGAGAAGCTGCGGCTTGACTAATGTGGCGATGGTAAATCAAGGAATTGACCCCGCAATTTTTCATCCTGCACCCAAATCTAATCTATTTGGCGATCGCTTCGTCATTTTCTCTGGCGGCAAACTGGAATATCGCAAAGGTCAAGATATTGTAATTGCCGCTTTCAAACGATTTCGCGCCAAACATCCAGAGGCTTTGTTACTAACAACATGGCACAACTTCTGGCCTCAGTATATGTTGGGAATCGAACAAACCGGAAACGTTGCCGGACTTCCCAATATCAACCGCGACGGAAGTTTAGGAATTTCCCAATGGTTGGTGGCTAACGGTTTGCAGACTGACTCTTTTATCGACATCGGCTTAATTCCCAATCACCTCGCCGGACAAATTTTGCGAGAAGCTGACTGCGCTGTTTTCACCAACCGCTGCGAAGGCGGCACTAATTTAGTCGCAATGGAAAGTATGGCCTGCGGAATTCCGACTATTTTATCAGCAAATACTGGTCATTTAGACTTGATTTACAGCAACATTTGCTATCCTTTATCGAGTCAAGGAAAAGTAAAACCTACGGCTCATTTTCCCGGTGTAGAAGGTTGGGGAGAGTCTGAGGTTGCAGAAGTTATCGATGCTTTGGAACAAGTTTATACTAATCGCGAAGAATCAAAACGTCGCGGTTTAGCTGCGGCTAACTTTATGCTAGATTGGACTTGGGAAAAACAAGTTAAGCGTTTTTTGGATGTGATTGCCGATATGTATATAACACTAAAGTCCTGACTACAAACTTTCGGAAAATTGTTCGTAGTAAAGACTTTAGTCCTTATAAAAAAGATTAATTGGCGATTGATTGCAATAGTTTGTTAGCACTGTTTACACTTTCAATATCGTATAGTTCTGGATTGTAAGAAACAATTTGTGCTACCAATTTATGATGGTAACTTTGAGCAGTTTCATTCCTAGAACCATGAACGCGACGATAATTAAGAACTATTTCTCTCGTTCCCAAAAAAGGAATGCTATGTTTGTGACAATTAACCCAAAATTCCCAATCCTCATAACCTTCTTTCATCTCTGCTTTGTAACCGTTGACCAAATTCCAAACTGATTTGTGATACAATGAAGACGTGCAAATCATATTAGATTGTTTGATATTTTTTGGTGAATATAAATCATAACTGGGTATTGTGTGATTTTCATTGCCGCCAAAAAGTTGATAAGAACCAAATGCTACGCAAGGTACTTTGGATTTTAGACATATTTCTAAAAGACAAATCAAGGCATTTGGAGCTAAGATATCATCGGCATCTAAGGGCATTATGTATTGGCCGTTTGCTGCCGCTATGCCAGTATTTCTAGCCATTGATATCCCTTGATTAGCTTGTTCTATTAGCCTAATTTGATGCTGGGGATTTGCTGCTATCAAATTTTTGGCTGCTGTGCTAGTAGTATCTAAGCTGCCATCATTGACAATGATTATTTCCCAATTTTTGTAAGTTTGATTGATAACGCTAGTTACTGCTTGCGACAAAAAATGAGCTTGATTGTAACAGGGAATAATCACAGATATCAAAGGTTGACTTTCAATCTGTGGCGAAGCCCCAATTTGCGGGACGCTTTCAGGATGGTTTGAATGTGAGTTTTCGCTAGAATTTCGAGCCGCTTGTAAGCCGTAAAAATAAATCTTTGGATGAACAATCGCTAATAGATTTAAATCGGTATTTTGATACTCATTTACTAACCGGGGATATTTCGATAAGTATTCTTGTTTGACAAAAATTAAGATATTCTGAGCGTACCAAGGCTCTACTTTTTCATTGTTCCAGATTTTTTTTCTCAAGCAATCAATGACTGCAAAACCATTTTGCTGAAAGTAATAAGCCCAATATTGTGGCCACTGTTCGTTAACGTGTTCGACACCGCCTTGAAATGGTATTGCTGCTGAAAACAAAATTACTGGTGCTAGTTTAGTTAGAGAATTAACAAAGTTTTCCGCACAGGTACTGGGTAAATGTTCCGCAACTTCCAGAGAAATTGCCAAATCAAACTTTCTTTCTACTTGCAGCGGTTGCTTTAAGTCGTAAGACTTGAACTGATTTAAAGGAATTTCTAAAAGAGTGCGATCGACATAATCGCCATTTATTCCCAAACAATCAGCAATTCCCAACTTGTGAAACGCAGCTAACCAACTGCCCGTACCGCAGCCCACATCCACCACACTTTTAGGTAAAATGGGTTGCAGCAAGTCTAACAGCAGGGGAATAATTTCTATAGCAGAACTGCGAGTTCCTTCTCCGATTAATTGGTAAAAATCTCTTGTATAAGATGACTGTTGCTTTTGATTGATTTGGCTGCCTCTTTGAGAATTAATTGCCTCTAAACTGCTAATTTTGTAACCGTGCAAATGTGCTGGCAACTGCCAGGAAATATTGGGATCGGGTTGATGTTTTACTGGCTCGACATTGCCCCGCCAAGCAGCCCCCATAATTTGCATTGTTTGATATACTACTGTTTGCCATCCCCTTTGCTTCAAGTAATCTAAACCTTTACCAACATCTGGAGCGGTTAAATCGTGAAATAAAATTATTGCATCTTCCTCAGCCAATTTTTCACACGCAATGGCATCATTTAACGGCCCATCACCTCCGTGTTCTCCGTCAATAAAAATTAACGACCATTTGCGGTTGAATTGAGCAGAAAATTCTTCTACTCTTTGAGGGCTGTAGCCCGGTATTAGCTCGACGGTCGTTTGAACTCCCGACGCATTTAAAGCACCTTGAATTGAATCGATTACGCTTTGTCTGATATCTTCTCTTTCTAACAGCGGATCGACGACATCTAACTCAACTCCTGCGAGGGCTAAGTGACAGGCCGACCACCCTAGCCAGCAGCCTATTTCTAAGGCTTTTTTACCTTTGAATTGCAGGGCTGTATTGTAAAGAATATGTGCTTCGTCGCGGCTGAGAAATCCGACTGAATTAGCACGGCGATCGACATACCAATTGTGCTGAATTTCCCGTCGCAGGTAAGGCCACTGACAAGTCTGAGGATCGGCGACAATCATGTTGGGAAAGTGCGCATCCGGAAGGATTATTTTCAATCCGGGCGAGACGTAATCTCCGGCGGGCAATAAAGTATTGTTTGTGATTTCCGATAACGGCGGTAAGGTCATTTTTTCTGGTGTAAAATTAGGATAGTTTGGCTTGTTTTTCGGTTGGTAGCGGAGACTAATTTCTATTTGATTTCCGTCAGTTGTTGCTAATTTTACCAAGTCGTGTTTGTGGCCAGTGATGTGCAGAATGCCGATCGCCTCCTGTGGCAAATACGGCTCCACAAAACAGGCTTGCTGCTTGTCCCAAACGGGCAAACCAAAGTTGCAACTCCAGTTGTACCGAGCGGGCAGCATCTCTGTGTTGTCAAACATTTCAGTGCCGTAAACTAACCGATTTAAAGCTATTTGGTCGCTCATTAAAGAAACGTGTCGCTGCAATCCCTGTTCCAGGTATTCTGCCCAAGTTTCCCAATGGGGGGCGTCTTTTTGCAGCGCGAAAACACCTGCATTTATGGTTGGATAGCTGTGCAAATTTTGGGCGACTTCTTCGCCAAAAGCTGCTTGATAATCCTGGTAAACAAACTGCCAGTACCAAGGCAGTTTGCCGTAAGCTAAATAATAACCCCGGTCGAGTTCTGGAACAACTGCTAAACCGCGTTTAGCCGCGCCTTTAACTAACAGTTCAACGGCTTGCCAATCTTGCACCCAAGCATCGGCATCTATCCAAAGGTAGATGTCAAAATTGGGAAAATATCGACGGAGAAACGGACGCGCTAAAAGTCCTTTGAGATAGTGAGGGGCTTCATTTTTGCCCGGAAAGTCAAAGTTCCAATCGGGCTTTTGAATGATATTAACTTGTGTTTTTAACCACTGCAACTGTTCCGGAGTGCAGCCGAGATCGAAAAAGCCGATCGCCACATTTTCGCCCTCGGGTTTTTCCCGCACCGATAAAATAGTGCCTCGCACCAATTCAAAGTAATTTGCATCGGCGGCCGTGATGATGATAATCTGCATAAATAGTAACGGGTGCATCTCGTTGGGTGGGGACGGGTTTATTTAACCTGTTTGCACCGTTGAGGGGAAGGGGTGAACCCGCCCCTACAGGCTGCTTGAAAAGTCTGATTAAATTATAGGGTAGGGTAGGGTGCGCCGAAGCACCGCAATATTCATAAAACTATACTATTGAGACGATCGAGGAGGAATTGTGAAAAACCACAAAGGGAAAGTTTATCTAGTCGGTGCTGGGCCCGGAGATTGTAACTTGATGACAGTACGATCGCACAAACTGCTATCCCAAGCCGAAGTCCTAATCTACGACGCTCTCATCGACATCCCGCAACTCGAATTAATCCCAGCAACTTGTCGGAAAATCGAAGTCGGGAAACGCGGCGGCCAACCTTCCACCCAGCAGCAAGAAATTAACCGTTTGCTGGTAGAACATTGCAAACTAGGAAAACAAGTAATCCGCTTAAAAAGCGGCGATCCGTTTATTTTTGGTCGTTCGAGTTCCGAAATTCAAGCATTAATCACAGCGGAATGCGAGTTTGAAGTAATACCCGGAATTTCATCCGCCTTAGCCGCTCCTTTACTAGCAGGAATTCCCCTCACCGATCCGGTAATGAGTCGCTGTTTTGCAGTGATGAGCGCCCATGAACCGGATGCTCTGGAATGGGAAGCATTAGTGCAGATAGAAACTTTGGTAATATTGATGGGAGGGCGCAATTTAAACGAGATAATTTGGCAATTGCAAAAGCACGGACGATCGCCCGAAACTCCGATCGCCATTATCCGAGATTGCGGCCGCCCCGAACAGCAAATATGGCTGGGCACTCTCTCAAATATTGTACAGCAAACAGCAGGTCAATCTCTATCGCCTTGCGTGATAATAATTGGGGAAGTAGTCAGATTGCGCGAATATTTAATCCAGCCAAAAAGCACAAATATGATCGATACACCAGTCACCACTAATAACAGCCAATTGCCGCTAGCAGGAAAAACCATTTTAGTTACGCGATCGGCTTCTCAGTCGGCTGAATTTAGCGATCGACTCCAGCAACAAGGAGCCCGCGTTATCGAAATGCCCGCCTTGGTAATTGGGCCCCCTTCGAGTTGGGAACCCTTAGACAGTGCGATCGCACAATTGTCAAGCTTTCACTGGTTAATTCTCACTTCCCACAACGCTGTAGACTGCTTTTTCCAACGATTACAAGCAAAAGGCAAAGACGCCCGCAGCTTGTTTGGTATTAAAATCGCAGTTGTCGGGAAAAAAACAGCAGAAAGTTTGCGATCGCACTCTCTACAACCAGACTTTATTCCACCCAATTTTGTCGCCGATTCCCTCGTCGAGAATTTCCCCTGGCAGGGCGGGCACGGGGGCACCGCCCCTACAAACTGCAAAATCCTATTTCCCAGAGTAGAAAGCGGCGGCAGAGAAGTTTTAGTTAAAGAATTCACCGCCAAAGGAGCGCAAGTAATAGAAGTGCCAGCTTACCAATCTTGCTGTCCCGAAACAATCGATCCGATCGCCCTATCCGCACTCCAAAATCAAGCCGTAAATATTATAACTTTTGCCAGTTCCAAAACTGTGCATAACTTTTGCAATCTCATAGAAAAAAGTCCCGACTTGTCCCTGTCTAACGATTGGTTACAAAGCGTTTGCATCGCATCCATCGGGCCGGAAACTTCCAAAAGCTGTCAGAATTTATTGGGTAAGTTAGATGTGGAAGCCAAAGAATACACGTTAGACGGATTGACTGAGGCGATCGTTGAATGGGTTGCAGAATATCAAAATTTGTAAGTGCGATCGAACAGCCGTTAATTATCTAAACTGTAGGTGGTAAAAGGGTTATAATACCAATTTAAAAAAATCCGGGTAAGGACACGGCAGTGCCGTGTCCCTACAGATGCTCGCGTACAATCTCTCACTTGCAAAACTTTTATGAATTAGGATAAAATAGTTGTAAGATAACTAGGAGGAAATATGACCGCCAAAGACCAACTTCTTCAAGAACTAGACCAAGTACCAGAACCTATGTTGAAAGAAGTGCTGGTGTTTGTACTAGCCCTGAATGCAAAACAGCCTGTAAAAGCAGAAAAAAGTGATGTTTGGAACGCTTACCTAGCATCTAAAAAAGAACTAGAGGACGTTGACCCTGTACCAGAACCTATGTTGAAAGAAGTGCTGGAGTTTGTACTATACCTGAAGACAAAACAGCCTGTAAAAGCAGAAAAAAGTGATGTTTGGAACGCTTACCTAGTCTCTAAAAAAGAACGAGAGGAGGTTTACCGTGTACCAAAACCTAGGTTGAAAGAAGTGCTGGAGTTTATACTAGCCCTGAAGCCAATACAGCCTGTAAAAGCAGAAAAAAGTGATCTAGAAGCCAAAGCATGGCAGGCATATCTAGATTCAGAACGCGAAAGAAAGGAGGTTTACCGTCGCCTTGCCAACTCCTAATTTTGTCAGAAAAAGTATGGTTTTAAGGATCCACGCCAGACAGATAGAGAGATTGGGTGGCACTCCCGGCGTTAGAGATGAAGGCTTGTTGGAGTCCGCTTTGGCTCAACCGCAAGCAACTTTTGGCGGTCAATTTTTGCATCCAACGATTAGCGAACAAGCTGCAGCCTATCTCTATCACATAGCGATGAATCATCCCTTTATTGACGGCAATAAACGAACGGCATTTGCAGTGACAGATACCTTTTTGCGTTTGAATGGTTGCGCTCTGAATTTGACGGACGATCGAGCATATGATTTAGTTATGCGAGTCGCGCGGGGAACGATGACTAAGGAAGAATTAAGCAGGGAGTTCGAGTCATGTATTGTTTAGTTTTAATAAGTAAGTTGGGCAGCCTGCAGGGAGATTAATTAAGCTACGCAGTGCGCACCTTACAGTGAAATAGGGAATCGCGGAACAAAAAAGCGAGTAAAATTATCACTAAAGAACAAAGCCGATCGCCTTTGCGTCAAATCAGTAATAAAACTAAACAGAAAAAAGCACAAACCGCCGATCGCCCTTTCTTCCCCAAATCCCGCTACCCAACTACTAATTAGCAATAGCCATGAATATAAATTTTTCTCGTTACGACACCTTAAGCACCCTGCTAGCAGGAACTACCGCAGCATTAACCATAGTCATCAGCCAACCCGCGATCGCCAAAACCCCCCAAGAAGTCGCCAGCATTGCCGGGCCGCTGACAGTACAAATTAACAGTTCCCTAGGAGACGGTTCTGGCGTAATTATTGCCAAAACAGGCAAAACATACACAGTTTTAACAGTCAATCACGTCGTAGAAAAAGCAGACGTGAAATACACCGTTCGCACGTCTAAAGGCAAAAACTATCAAGCAACCTCCGTCACCCGTTTGCAAACCGCCGAAACTGACCCGGATTTAGCCGTAGTCAAATTTGAAAGTCCCGAAGAATATCCAGTCGCGACGATCGCCGATTCCGATCGAGCCGTCATCGGCACTCAAATCTTCGTTTACGGGTATCCCGCTACGGGCGGACTTTTCGGCGCTGAACGAGAACCTGAACTCTCTCCCGGACTCGTTACCAGCCGCCCCGGCAACCGCCCGGAAGGTTACACTTTGCGGTATCAGGCCGTAACTTGGAGCGGCATGAGTGGCGGCCCAGTTTTTGACTCCGAAGGCCGAGTCATCGGTTTACACGGACAAGGGGAATTCGGTTTCGCGCAAACCAGTTCCGGCGAAGTCGCCCCGATTAAAACCGGATTTAACGCAGCAGTTCCGATCAATACATTTATCGCGAAGCTAGTGGCGGCGGGAATCAACAAATCTGAGTTGAAAGTAGACAATACTCCCGCAACTCAAGGCCCCGTATCCACCGCCAATCCGCAAGACGCCCAAGCTTATTATTTTCGAGGACTTTCGCGGTTAGATCAAGACAATCCTTCGGGGGCGATCGATGATTTCACCCAAGCACTCAAATTAAAGCCCAACTACACTCCTGAATTGCATTTCAACATCGGCAATGCCCGCACTCTTCTCGCCAGCATCGAGACAACCCGCGCGCCCAGCGCTATTGAAGCATACACGCTGGCGATCGAAGCCAATCCCGGCTTTGCCGACGCCTACTACAACCGAGCTTTAGCTTACCTGGACAACAAAAACCAACCGAAAGCAATTGCCGACTTTCAAAAAGCAGCAGAACTTTACAAACAAGGCGGAAGAACCAGCGCCTATCAAGACGCGCTCAACAGAATCAAACAATTGCAGTAGAATTACAAGTTAACAATTAAGAATTAAAAATGAATAATCCCATTTTTAATTCTTAATCAACTTTATACAAACAGCAGGTAAATAACAATGACTGCTATCACCTTAAACCTCAATTCCATTATCAAACTAACTTCCGAGCAGTTTTATCAACTGTGCGAAGAAAACCCGGAATTGAAACTTGAACGCAACGCCAACGGAGAATTAATTGTCATGCCGCCAACCGGAGGAGAAACAGGAAAAAGCAACTCAAAAGCGAATGCTCAAATCTGGACGTGGAACGATCGAACTGAACTCGGAGAAGTGTTTGATTCCTCCACAGGGTTTACTCTGCCCAATAAAGCCGATCTCCTGATGTCTCCTGGGTAGAAAAATCCCGCTGGTCAGCTTTGACACCCGAACAAAAAGACAAATTTATCCCCTTGTGTCCTGATTTTGTAATCGAGTTTCTTTCTCCGAGTGACAGATTGACAAAGACTCAGGAAAAAATCCAAGAATATATGCAAAATGGCAGCCGTTTGGGTTGGTTGATTAACCGCAAAAAACGAGAAGTAGAAATTTATCGTCCCGGTCAAGAAGTGGAAGTTTTACAATGTCCTCTCACCCTTTCTGGGGAAAATGTTTTGCCGGGATTTGTTCTCAATTTGCAAAAAATTTGGAATTAGCAAAATTCACTTTTGACTTATTATATCATCTTCAATAAAATAACCGTTACCCTTTCCTAGTGAGGAATGCAAGTCAGAGCGAGTTTGCTCAGGACTTTGGGTACTCACTACTAACCATTTTTATTATTATCGTTCCAGCGGACATAATATTAGCTTAAAAATTAATAAAATTATAAGTACCCATAAAATTAACAGGCTAGAATTAGGGTTCCAACAATTCCAGCTACAAATGTCACATTAGAATAATTAAAAACACTTTTTGACCTGCAACTTGTCACAGACGACCAATTTTTGAGAGAATGGCAAGACCAATTGCCAGAAATCACCGACTTTCAAAAACGACAGCTAGATCAGATTAAAGCGGGTTACTTCACCTTGCTAGAGTATCCGCCAATGCTGGAAAAAACCATCAGTTTGTCCCTCGCCTATCCGCTGTTATTTGTCGGCGACTTTTTTCTGCATCCTTTCTACATTAAACCCAAAAAATCCGTCGAAATTTCCGAAGAAGATGAAGGCGCTATCATCAAAGGCAGCATCAACACTTTAGTTTTAAAAGAGCTGTTTTGGCTGATGGTAAGAGAATCGAAACTCTTTTCGTTTTCGAGCGAATCTGGCTTGGCGTAACCCTTAGCTTATATGCTGGCAAATCCCAACCCGGACAAACCTAGTTACAGCATACTTACTACAGTTTGTGACAGTTTTTATTCAAAAATTACCACATATTGGGTGTGTTAAAATAATACATAGGGTAATTTTTTTTCCATCTATAAAAGAGATAATTAACCCGCATTTGGTATTATTGATGAACAGTTGAAACCCTTATTTAAGCGTGGGTTGATGGCGGCTGCGGAGCCTTTAAGGTACCCGCAGCAAACCCAGCGGGTAAAGAGATTGGGAATTATGGGAGAGGTTTATTGGAGATATAGCCACAAACTCGATAACTAAACTGGATTCGGGAGCAGAGGTCGAATTAACTCCACAATTTGCTCATACTTAAAGTTATTGACAGAATCAATTAGCGCACTGGAAAGGGTTGATTGAGATGCGGGAATTAGTTTAATTAGCTCGTTCATGACTTCAGGATCGACATAGTAGGCAGCTTGATACATTTGTTCTAACCACTGAGAGGACATCACGGCTAGATCTTCTGGAGATAAAGAATCAACAAATAGTTGTTGGGAATCTTTTCCTACAACTGTGTAGATGTACTCTACTCCCAAGTGTTGAGCGAGTTTGTCAAAGACGAGCCTTTCCTGAAATGGCTTGCTCATAAAGTCGTCACAACCAGCCATAAGAGCTTTCTCTCGATCTTCTTCAAAAGCACTGGCAGTTAAAGCAATAATGACAGTCTCTTGTCCCTGAGGGTGTTCTCTAATGCGTTTGGTAGCTGTGTAGCCATCCACGATCGGCATTCGTAGATCCATCCAAATCAGGTGTGGTAACCAACTTTCCCACAGGGATAGTGCTTCAACTCCCTGTGTTGCTTCCCGCACCTCAAAACCGACTGAGGTAAGGAGTTTGACCAATAAGCGGCGATTTTCCTCTACATCTTCAACAACAAGGATGCGGTAAGTTGGTTGTCCTGAAGCTATACCAATCACTCTTTGTTTAGGCAATTCTGAGGCAAGGCAGACTGCTTGAGGTAACTTTACCCCAATTTCAAAGTAAAAAATGCTGCCCTGATTCAATGTGCTTTGAACCCGAATCTGACTGCCCATGAGTTGGACAAATCTTTGGCTGATAGCTAGACCTAGACCAGTACCTTGATTCAATTTATTCCCAGCTTCAGCTTGCACGAACGCCTTAAATAAGCTGTCAACTTCTGTTGGAGCAATTCCCACTCCAGTATCCTCAATTTCAAAACATAGGCGACAGGACGTTTGGTCGCTCTGTTCCGCTCTTACTCGTAAAGTGACGCTTCCTTGATTAGTAAACTTAATCGCATTACCGAGCAGATTGACTAAGACTTGATAGAGTTTTTTCTCATCGCTATGCACGCATTGGGGAAGATTGGACTCTCGCTCGACAATTAGTTTCAATCCTTTAGATAGCGCTTTAATTTGCAACATTTCTTCAATAGAAATTAGCAAAAATTTTAGGTCAAAATCAGAAAGAGAGAGTGTCATCTTTCCGCTCTCAATTTTGGATAAATCTAAAATGTCGTTAATCAATTCCAATAAATGTGTCCCGCTACGATTGACGATCGCCAGATCTTTTTGGAGTTCGGGAGTCAGAACAGGATCGTAACTCATCAATTGCGTAAATCCCAAAATAGCATTGAGAGGAGTACGGAGTTCGTGGCTCATATTGGACAGGAACATACTTTTGGCTCGGTTTGCTGTTTCTGCGGCTTCTTTAGCTTGCTGAAGTTCCAACTCGGCTTGTTTGCGATCGCTAATGTCAACTAAATATCCCAAGATTTCCACTGGTCTACCTGCAGGATCTCGAATTAGTCTGAGTTGACCGAGTATCCAGCGATAAACCCCATCTGAGCGACGAAGACGGTATTCATGGAAATAAAAATCATTGACGAATAGATTGGCTAAGCCATTAATTACTCGTTCTAGATCATCTGGGTGTAAGTTATGCACCCAAAATTCATCATCTTCTAAAAACGCAATGCTTTCATAGCCCAATACATCTTTGACATTTTCGCTGATGAACGTTGCTCCATAATCGCCATAAGGTTTACAGCTAAAAATAACGACGGGGCTGTAGTTCAGGAGAAAGTTGAGGCGATTTGTGGTAGCCTGCAAAGCTTGCTCAGCTTGTTTGAGATCTGTCACATCCTCCTCAACCGCAACATATACGGTTCCATATTCAGGATGCTCAAACCTAGACGTATGAACCCTGCACCAAAAAAGTCTTCCATCTTTTTTCTTATTGTAGACTTCATATTGTGCTTCTCCGTTCTGCTCAATTTGAGTGATAATATCTAGAACGCTTGCGTCTGGTCTAATCTCTGTATCGACATAATTCAAGATACCAACGGGTTGACCTGCGAGTTCGCCATCTGTGTAGCCAAACATAGCGTCTAATTTGGGATTGGTGTAGACTATCGTGAGATCAGAGGCTTTAATTAAACACACTCCACCTGCCATGTTATGCATAATAACACTCTGAAGTTCTAGCGTCTTTCGAGCTTCTTTTCGAGCGGTAATGTCTTGGATTTGAGCAATAAAATGCAGTGGATTTCCCTGTTCATCTTGTACTAGCGAGCCATCAAGAAGAATCCAAATTATATGTCCTTGTTTATGAAAATACCGTTTTTCGATTTGGTAAGTTGAAATTGTTCCTGCTAATAGTTGATGTGCATAACTAAGATCCAGGTCTAAATCGTCGGGATGGGTAATGTATTGGAAAGTTAACGCTAACAACTCTTCTGAGGAGTAGCCAAGAATCTGACATAAGGCAGGATTGACTTTAACCCAGTGCCCATCAAGTGAAACGATCCCCATTCCAATAGACGCATTTTCAAACGCATTGCGAAACTGCTCTTCACTGTTTCGTAAAGCCACCTCAATTTGTTTGCGTTCGTTTTCAGCCCGCTGGCGCTCGTCGATCTCCTTCTCTAAGGCTTGATTTGCCGTAATAAGTTGAGCTGGACTAGGTAAAGCTAAGGCTGATGGAATTAAAAACACTAGCTCAGATGCAGTATATATAGAAATCAGAGCAGTAATAGCTTTAAGTCCTCCAGAAAGCCAATAAGTAGGAAACCAAAGCGTCCAAATTTCCATGATATGAGTTGTACCACAGGCAATTATGAAGGCGCCAAACAGAAAAAATACGTTCTGAAATGGAGTATCTTGGCGCTGTCGCACAAAGTAGATTAGCATGATTGGGATGGAGTAGTAAGCTAAAGCAATTAAACCATCGGATAAAATATGTAATCCTACTAAGTTTGTTTGCCAGAGATAGCAGTGACCGTGAGGAATGAATCCTCCACTTTCAAAAAATTCTGTAATCATATCTAACCTGCATTATTAATGAGTGCTGAAGTGTTTAGCGATTGAGTTCTGCCATTGCCCGCTTCATCGTCGAAGTCTTACCGGGAAAACCACTTTTGAGTAGGGAGATGCCAAATTGCCAACCTAGCAGCACGAGACATCCGATCGCAATGACGAGTAGACTTGCCCTTTAAGAAATGTGCTTGTTCATAAATCGGCTGCTTGGGTTGCAAAAATCTTCTCCTCATGTTACCCGAAACGAAGAAGGGCAACCACGGGGGGATTATTCCTACCTCAACAACTCAGATATTGTAGGGGCTGTGCCAGCGTGCCACTCCTAGAACTCTGCGATCGCAGGACTTCTTGCTGCGTCAAGTGAGTTAATAACCTAATAATTCAAGTATACTCTTGTTCATAGGGTTATATTTCTCTAGCATAAAAGTATGGAAAATAGTAGGAGTGTCCATAGAACTAGCGATCGGGTTAGCGATCCAGCTACAAACAACCGAGGCAATATTTTAATTGTTGACGATCTGCCTGATAACCTGCGTCTTCTGGGCCGTACTTTGAGCGCACACGGTTATAAAGTTCGCAGTGTCACAACAGGCGCAATGGCGATCCGAGCCGCCCAATCGCCATCGACGGAACTAATTTTACTCGACATTAAATTGCCCGATTTGGATGGCTATGAAGTTTGTAAACAATTAAAATCTGGCGAGAAAACCGCAGGCATTCCGATAATTTTTTTGAGTGCTCTCAATGCAACTTTCAATAAGGTTCAGGGGCTGGCTGTTGGTGGCGTAGATTATATTGCTAAGCCGTTTCAAGTTGAAGAAGTATTAGCTCGTGTCGAAACTCACCTAACCATCCGACGGTTGCAACAAAGCCTCCAAGAGCAGAATTTACGTCTCTTGAGAGAAATCGAAGAACGCCAACGTCTCGAAGCGTCCCTCTTTGCCGAAAAAGAACTCGCTCAAGTGACTCTCCAATCAATTGGTGATGCAGTTATTACTACCAATGCTCAAGGTAATGTGCGATTTTTCAATCCAATCGCTGAGCAACTGACAGGCTGGAAGGCTCATGAGGCTAAGGGACTCCCCCTGTCTACAGTATTTGAAATTGTCAATGAAGTAACGCAAAAGCCAGTAGAGAATCCGATCGGCAAGGCTCTGTTGGAGAAGCGAATTGTGGGCTTAGCTAACCATACTAAACTGATTGCGCGCGATGGGAGGGAGTATGCCATTGAGCACTCAGCAGCACCGATTCGAGACTGCCAAGGTCAAATTATCGGGGCAGTCATCGTCTTTCATGATGTTACCGAATCGCGCAATCTTGCTCGTCAACTCTCTTGGGAAGCCAGTCACGATGCTCTGACGGGTTTAATCAACCGTCGAGGATTTGAGCAGCGACTAATTGAGGCGATCGCCTCTGTTCAAGATAGCAATCACCAGCACGCTCTCTGTTATTTAGATTTAGATAAGTTCAAAGTCGTTAACGATACCGCAGGTCATTGTGCTGGCGATGAGCTACTGCGCCAAATTACTACACTTTTACAAAATGGAGTCCGCGCTAATGACACACTGGCTCGCTTGGGAGGTGACGAGTTTGGTCTTTTGCTTAATAAGTGTCCCCTCTCTAAAGCAGCTCAGATTGCGGAAAACCTCAAAAACCTAGTGCATCAGTTTCGGTTTATTTGGGATAGCAAAACCTTTATCATCGGGGTCAGTATTGGAGTTGTTGCCCTTAACCAAGCCAGCCAAGATTTGATGGAGGTTATGGGGGCGGCTGATGCAGCTTGTTATGCTGCCAAAGGCAAAGGTCGCAACTGTGTTCATGTTTATCGTCTAGATGATGGCGAACTCATATAATTAGACAACGTGGTGAGAGGCAGTTGATTTCCAACATCAGCCGTGCGTTAGAAACCAATCGTTTTTGTCTCTACTTCCAAAAGATTGGCTCTATTACCTTTAATATCAAATCCGTTAGCATCGGAATAGTAAATTCGAGTTCACTGTTCGCTGTTGACGGTTGACTGTTCACGGCGTCAACAGTCAACCGTCAACATCATAAGGAGTGTAACCGGAAATGATATAACCCATTATTAGAGCATTATGAAATTTTGTTAAAAATGCTAGACAAAAACGGAGAAAGCGTGGATTCCAATGAGTTGATTCTCGCCACCTAGCGTTAGGGCTGGATAATCAAGAGCGATTGTTGTGGGGGAATCGAAACTTTTTGATTGAATTATCATAATTTATCGGGGCTAAAACTTTTTAGTAAAGACTTGTATACGAGCAATATTTCTGGCGCTAGCAGTCGAGTTTTTTTTATTTTTTCTTGTTCCATTTTATCCCGTTTTCGATGTTGAGGTCGCGGTCTCTGGTGTGAGTAATCGCACTTTTTTAGGTATTCCCATCCTATGAGTTTTGCGACTTGTTCTCTCCCGGTTTTTTGGGCGATCGCACCCTCTTCCTTCAGAATTACCACGGCGAACCGATCATGGTAAAAGCGGCCCAATAATAAGGATGCGACAAATTTCGATCGCCCCGGGCGGTCAACTCGGAGGGTAAAGGCAGAGCTTGATTTTTGCCCGATCGCACCAAATAACCGTCTTGCAACCGCACTTCTCCCCGCAGCATCGCCAACTGCGCTTGCCGCAAAGCCTCAGCCTTAATCGGCGCTGTACGCAACTCCTGGTAAAACTCAGTCATCAGCCCCAAAGTACCGACATCGCTGACATACCACAAACTCGCCAAAGCCGATTTTACCCCCGCGTGTACCGCCAGCCCCGCAAACCCCAACTCAGCTTGTTCGTCTCCCACCGCCGTAGTACACGCACTCAAAACCAACAACTCCACCTGCGGGTTAGATAACTTCAACTGATCCAACTGATTCAACCGCAACTTAGTATCCCAAAACTGAATGTAAGAATTTTCGGCCCCCCCAGGCTGAAAATCGCCGTGAGTAGCTAAATGAATAATTTTGTATTGCGGTTGATTGCGCTTCTGCTTCAAATTTGCCAAAGTAAAAGCTTCATTGAGAAAAGACGAACCGGGCCAAATCTTGCCCACAATGGTCGATATTTCCAGCGGCACCGCAGGCAAAGGATTTTGATCGTATTTGGCGGGAAAATTCGACGCACCCATCGCTAAAACTTCAGAACCCTTAACATCGGCATAACGAGTATCAGTTAAACTCAAACTCGGAATCAGCCCCAAACTGTACTTTTCTACCAAAAACTGCTTGCCGTCGTAAAGAGCAGCCAAAGGCAAAGTTCGCAAACCGGCATCCATCGAAAACACCAAAGTGTCAATCTTATTAGCCTCCAATTCCGGTTGCAGCGGTGCAATTAACCACTGGTAAAGTTCCTCGGCTGGTTGCTTGTAGTCAGCAGCATTCAATCTCCTGGGAGTTCTGATAGCATTAGTGAATTCTTTAGCAACTTGGAGGACTGTCTCGCGGCTTGCAGGCACGCTTTTAAAAACATTTTTGCCGTCTGGCAATAACAACACAAGTTCTAAATGTTTTTCTTTCGCCCACACGTAAAGGATGGCGGGTTTAACCCCTGTCAACTGATTGACGCTGTTGAGAGTATCTCGAATACTTTTTTGCGTAACTGACTTTTCAGTGACAGTGCCCCCAAAGTAACGTTCAAATTCCCGGCCCTGAGTTCTATCCCTTTGCTGCACTGCGTCGATCGGATTTATTTGCCCGATCGAACTCGATCGAGAAATCTCAGGAACCCTCACATTCCCGATACTTTCTGCACTCGCCACGCTCGCCGACTTCTGTCCGGTTGCCTGCAAGCTGCCGTTTTCTGTGGCAGCAGGTGCACCCTGATTGTCTGTTAACACCGATTGCGACAGCAATACCGAGCCGGTCGCAGTCTCGTTCGACCCCGCCTCAACAGACGCAGCAGCAGGTTCTGGCGAGACATTTGTGTTACTGCTCTTGGGCGCAGACGCTGCGGGAGGGAGACTCACCTGAGTCACAATTTGTTGAGAATTGTCTGTAGTTTTTAGTGCCACGCTGCTAGTTGGTGCCGGACTCGACACGATCGCCAGCGGCCCGATAGTAGTTGAGGAGGTGGCAGCATTCGACTTCGAGTTTCCCGTCCCAACAGTCGCCACCGTGCAAGTTCCCGACGGGCAAGTGCTTTGAGATAGCGTCAGCGAACCCGATCGAGCCAGCCCGTCTGTAGAAATGCTGACCTCGGCGCGATCGGCAGCCGTTCCCGTTCCCGCAGCCCGAAACGCTCCCCCAGCATCGATTTCCACGTCGCCGCCCGTATTGCCGCGAGCTTTGATCGAAACAACTTCAACATCTTTGTGCCCGGTAATTTTGCTCGAACCGGCAGTTCCCGATTGCGAACTCGAGTTGATCACCCCTGTAACGATCCGGCCCGGCGCTGCAATCGAGATATCTCCCCCGCTTTTAGCACCAAAAGCATCGATGTTGCCCGTTTCTACCGCACCGGCGCTGTCGATGTTGATATCGCCTGCTGCGGAAGCCGATCGAGATGAAAGCGTACCAGCAGTCAAGTTGCCTTGAGTGCTAGTGATGTTAATCCCCGCAGTCGAGGTAACGTCTCCGACGGCTACAGTACCGCCCATCAGAGAGATCGTGGCGTTATCAGTTCCGACGATCGCACCCGTTCCGACGATCGCGCCGCTGCCATTGGGCGATCTAATCGTCGTCGGATCTTGAAATGTCACCGTCACTGGCGTTGAATTTGGGGTTGAATTTGGCGTTCCAGAAGCAATAGAGATCGCACCGCTACCGTCAGCGCGCCCGATCGCGATCGAAGCAAACCCATTCCGAAAAGTGTTCAATTCAGCAGCACTCAAGTTCAGAGCTTCGGTATCGCCAGAACCTTTAATTACAATATTTTGACTGGGATCTGCCTGTTGCAGCACCAGATTGCCGTTGCTGGCGATCGAATTGTTGCCACCCGTCAAGTCAATATGGTTGCCGGTTAAAGTAATATTTCCCGGTGTTTTCGAGCCGCCAGCTTCGATCGCCCCCGCAGTGACTCCCTTGGGCCCCGTCAGCGTCACATTCCCCGCGCGATCGCCCCTCGTGTCGATCGCCCCCGCAGTCACCGTGCCCTGTGCGGTAACGCTAACATCTCCGGCCTCCGAGCGTGGCAATTTGGCAGAATTGACAGAAGTGTTGATGGTGAGGGCAGTTCCAGTACGTAGCTGACCGGTTGTGACATTGCCCGCAGTGCTGGCGATACGAATTTCCTGATTGTTGGTAGTGATATTTCCGGTTCTGATATTGCCGTCAGCTTTGAGAGTAATTGAGGCATTGTCGGCCCCTGTCAAGGAATTTGTGGTAGTGATTGTTCCCAAACCCGCCGGCGATTGAATAATTAGCGGGTCATAAAATGTAAAATCGTTGGCAATCAGAATCGAACCGATACCGTTGCTGCGACCGATCGTAATTCCAGCAAATCCATTTTGCAAACTTCCGAGGTCGCTTGCCGTCAGATTCAAATAAATATTAGTGCCGACATCTCCTGAACCGCCGATCGCAATATTTTGACCGGAACTCCAAGGTTGCAGTACCAAAAAGCCGGTGCCGCTGACTGAATTTTTGGCACCAGTCAAATTAATTTCATTACCAGTCAAAGTAATGTTTCCCGAACCCCCTGCGACGAAGCTCACTCCCAGAACATTCTGAGCTGTCAAAGTTACATTTCCCGTCGCTTCCGGGCCGCTGGCATCAAGTTTTTGGGCCGTTACGTTCAGGCCTTCAAGCAAAATATTTCCGCTGCTGCCGGTGCTGGGATTCGATGAAGAAATATTGTTGGCAACGGTCGATCCCTGACTAATCAAACTAATATTTCCGCCGTTGCTCGACAAATTGCCCGCAGTAATTTTATTGCCAGAAATGGCGATCGCACCGCCAGCCGTGCTAATTGTATCTCCAGAATTCATCGAAAAAACACCCGCGCCGCTGCGATCGGCATCTGCTTTCAATGTCACCGAACCAGTAGTTGCTTGAAAGCTCAACTGGTTGTCCGCCAAATCAGCAATTGTAATATCGTTGAGCGCTTCGAGAACCACATTTGATGTCGCCGACATACTTTCCAAAGCTCTAGCCGAAATTGTCAGCGAAGGCTCAGAATTGTTTTGCTGTGGTGATGGCGTTCCTGTTGACAAAATATTATTGTTGGCAATTATTGCCGCATCGCCGGTACCTTCTAGGGAATCTGTAATTAAAATATTCTCTGGATCTAACAGCAAAGTCCCCAAACCGTTTGTCCCGGAAGTATCGACAGTACCGTTAAAAATCAATCTTTGCTTGCCCGAAACTTCCACAAACCCGCCAACACCTGCGGTTTCCGTTGCAGAAACGCCATTTGCGCTGATGCTGCCTAAAAATGCTGTCGTGTTGTCCGCCCAGACAAAAACTCTGCCGCCGTTGCCTGATTCAGTTGCGTTGGCGGCGATCGAACTTTTGCCATCCACGTAAGTCATCCTGGCATTCGGCACGCTTCCCTCGCCTCGGTAATCTCCCCCGATCCGCACCGTTCCGCCACCGTCGGGCCCCGAAGCCTCAATCTTCGCTCCAAACAGCCCTACCTTGTCGCCCAACACGTTGACGCTTCCTCCCGCGCCCCCCCTGGCAGACACGTCCGCATCACCCGCTACCAGCGCAGTTCCAGCACCTGCAGGCCCTGTTTGCCCGCCTGTGAGCACGACTTCACCTCGATCGTTCGTAGTTATACCCGTAGCGTTAGCCACGCCCGGGCCCGAAAGCAGCCGAGGTAAACTCTGGGGAGAGAAGGGAAGAGCTTCCGAACCCGAGACTCCCGCAGCCGGAGAAACTTCTAAACTCAGCAAAAGTCCGTTTTGACTGAACCGCACCAGATTTTCGCCCGGGACAGCCGCCACAGTAATTTGACCGCCCGGGGCTGAAAGTTTGCCGGTACTGATGACCGTACCGCCGAGCAAAGTCAAATTTTGCCCGGTTCCGACAGCCAAGTTACCGGCATTGACAATACTCCCCGGCTGCGATCCAAAAATAAAAGCATTCGGCGTTCCGACTAGGGCTGCGTAGTCGTTCGCCCCTGTACTGTTGAACCAGCGGTCGTCAAAACCGATACCGCTAGCGGTGGTAGCCAAAAAAGACCCGGACACATCGAGTCGGGCATTTGCTCCGAAGATGATGCCTGCGGGATTCATCAGCAACAAGTTAGAATTGCCGCCGCTAACTTGAATTAGACCGTTAATTAAGGAAGCGTCCCCGCCGACAACGCGGCCGAGGATATTTTTAACGGTTGGGTTGGAGATGAAATTGGCAGTTTCGCCAGAATTCAGATTGAACCGAGTAAAACTGTGGAACAAATTTGCTCCGTCTTTGGAGGGAGTGCCGCCTTGAATGTCGTAGCGAGGGGGCGACCCTGTACCTGGGGCGGTGACAGCGGTTCCGGTGCCGTCTGGGGCTGGAGTAATAGATTGTGCTGCTGCAATTTGAGATTGGGGGTAAATTGCCACGAATACCCATCCGCTGCCGTTTTCTTTTAAGAACAGCAGGTTGGGGGAAAAATCTAATATCCAAAATCCGGCAATGGGAATTGCTGCCAGAATCGACCGCACAGCACGTTGAGCATTCATAAGTTTGCCTCGGTCTAGACCTTGATTCGAGTTTAAAATTGAGATTTTAGGTAAAAAAGAGTCGATCGCACCCCAATGCTGACACTTCCTAACGCTAGTTCTCGATCGCAAATCTTAAATTTTAAGTCTAAATTTGATTGTGTCACCAACATAGCAAAGACAGACAGTAAGTGTCGAAACCCAGGAAATTTAAACAGCGAAAATTATGAGCGATCGAATTGTGCGTCTGATCGGTTTAACTGGGGGCATCGCCACCGGTAAAACCGCTATATCTAACTATCTGAGAGATGCCTGTGGATTTCCGATTTTAGATGCCGATATTTACGCCCGCGAAGCTGTGAACCCCGGTTCGCCAATACTGTACTCTATTGTAGAACGATACGGCGCGGGTATTTTGCTCCCCGACGGCAATTTAAATCGGCCCGAGTTGGGAAATATTATTTTTTGTAACGCAGCCGAGCGGGAGTGGTTGGAACAACAGATTCACCCTTATGTCCGCCGCCGATTAGTTGAGGAAACTCAAAGCTGCATTGCTGCATTGACTCCGGTATCCCAGGGCACAAATGACTTAAGTACAAAAACTCAAGAAACCGGGTTTGTTCACCGCGATCAAAAGCTAGAACGAAGTATTGTTGAAAAAAACTCCGGTTTCTGCGCCCCGACTGACACGTTGACTTTGGTTTTGGTAGTGCCGCTGCTGTTTGAAGCTAACATGACTGACTTGTGTACCGAAATTTGGGTGGTGTACTGTTCGCCGGGAGTGCAGTTAGAACGGCTAATGCACCGAGACGGCTTGAGTTACGATCGAGCTAATGCCCGCATTAACGCCCAGTTGCCGGTAGCTCAAAAGTGTCAACAAGCTGATGTTATTTTGGACAACTCGTCAACCCTCGATTCGCTGTTCGTGCAGATAGATGCGCAAGTCAGTCGATTTAAGATTTGAGATTTGAGATTGACTCCACGATTTTGTGAACGGGTTTTTTTTCCCGAACCGCTTTCGACTCGTCCTTCGGAGCGGCGCGCTAGCCATCTTGACAAAAAGCAAGAGCAGAAAAAAAATAAAAAAGGTTCACAATTCATTTAAAAATACCATAGCAACCATTTATGAAGTTAATATGAAGGATGAGACATTGCTTGCTTTAAGGAATCTCATGCACCCAAATATTTATATGGAGGGTGCTGATGACGCGCCTCTGTAATCTGCTATTTTGTCTTTAATTCGAGGGTGGCTTCCTAATATCAATAAATTATGAAATTAATCTGAAGAGTAGTAAATATTTATAATTTGCGGTTTTTGTTGCCTGGTTTGCAGAGTGTTTCAAGAGGCTTCCAGGGTTTATATCATTTGAGATTTGAGATTTTAAAATTGGGAATGATTTATAACTACCAGGGTTGGGAATACGAGCTTAGAGTGGCATTCTTTTTTTGTAAATGGTATTGAATTTTGCTGGTTTGCCGCAAGTAGCAGACAGCTCGAACTTACGAGCGAACAAGCGAGCTAGATGAGGGCTTTCACCTACTTTTAACCAAAACTCAAAAAAAGTGTAGGTGCCGTCAATTACTAATTGATGGTTTCGCCGCAATTAATTTTTTTATCCTGATAGCAGAGTACAGACTGCGTATCAAGAAGGGGAAAATACAAACACCAAAATTGATGATGCGCGTTTACTCTTCCATCCTGATGTCAAGCCTGTTACTGAGCGGCACCGCAGTTAACGCTCAAAGCTTAGAAACTCGATCGACCTTTTTTGCTCAACACAACTCTGATCCCGAAATTTTAACCGCTCTAGCCGAAACTCAGACCTTTTACGCAGATAACGAGAAAGATACGCCGCCAGAACGAGGAAGCGGGAGATAAAGGCGAAAAAAGCGATAATTGTCTGTTGGGAATTAGGTAATTACGGGGAGAATCGAAAATTGGGAGAAGAGGAGAAAAATTGAAGATTTCCATCCATTAATTCAGGACTTAGGTACTGCCTACCAAAAACCCGATTTTTTAGCCGTATTTGACGACTCAAGACCTAATTTTTGGCTGTTCCGGTTTTTTGGCCAAGCATACTCAAGATATCAGATGCCACACATGGGCGCGAACTGTTACACTCAAAAAAATCAAGGTAAAGCGCGAGTAGGAATTTTGCGCTTTACGTTGATTTTTTCAACTTTTGAAACTTTAATCTTCTTCCGCAGCTTCGCCACCAACCACGACATCGCGAATCCGCAAACTCGGGCCGCCGCAGCCGACTGGCAAACCGCTTTGTCCTGCCTTGCCGCAGCCGCCGGATTCATCCCAGTAGAAATCGTCGCCGATCGCCTCAATATCGGCTAAAGTGCTGAAAACATTACCCGAAAGAGTCACATCCCGCACCGGATTGTCTAGTTTTCCGTCGCGGATCATCCAAGCTTCGCCGGCACTGAAAGTAAACATTTCGCCGTTAGTCATGCCGCCTTGCCAATTGCGCGCATAAACTCCTTCTTTGATGTCCGAAAATAAGTCAGCAACTGGCGTGTCACCCCGTTCGATCCAAGTATTCGTCATGCGGACGATCGGCGGATAATGATAATTCAAACAGCGAGCATTGCCAGTAGGCGTTTCTCCCAATTTGCCCGCAGTTTCCCGCGAGTGCAGCCGCCCGACTAAAGCGCCGTCTTTAATTAACTGAGTAGTAGTCGCGGGAGTGCCTTCGTCGTCGTAGAAATAGCTGCCACGGTGTCCCTCTGGCGCTGCACCGTCGAAAATTTGCAAGTTTTTGGGGCCGAACTGGCGGCCGAGGGTCATAATTTCCAAAATGTCGGGATTTTCGTAGGCCATGTCGGCTTCGGAAAGGTGTCCGAAGGCTTCGTGGACGAATAATCCGGTCAAAATCGGGTCGATGACGACGGTGTAGGTGTTGCCTTGGACGGGGGGTAAGGCTAGGGAATCTACGGCTCTCTGGGCGGCGCTGCGAACTTGAACATCGAGATCGGTTAAATCTTCGTAAGCTTTCCGGGAACCGGTGGTTTCGCGGCCGGTTTGTACGGTTTCCCCGCTGCGGGCTGTGGCGGCAAACCGCATTTCCATGTCTGCCCAACCTTGTTCGAGCATCGTGCCTTCGGAGGTGGCGAGGATCATCCGCTGGGTGCTGTCGCCGTAGCGCACGGAGATTGTGGCGATGCGGGGGTCAATGCTGCGGAGGATGGCCGCGTAGCGATCGCACAATTGCTTTTTGTCAATTAGGGGAACCAGACGGGGGTCTGTTCCTGTCAGCGGCAGCAAGCAAATGTCTTGTACTGGGGTGACAGGTGCCAGAATCGTTTCTTCTTCGCCGATCAGTTTGGCTGCGGCGATGGCTTCTTCGATTCTTTCGGCGAGGGTGGAAAGTCGGTTAAAACTGGCAAAGCCCCAGCCGCCTTTGTGACAAGCTCGGACTTGGCCGCCAATTGAGACTCCTTCGCTGAGGGTTTCTATTTTTTCGCCCCGCAGCAGGATGTCGGTGCCTTCGGCTTCTTCGAGTCGAATTGCCAGATAATCCACTTGGTTGCGGTAGCGTGCCATTAAGTCTGACAGCAGATTTTTCGAGTCGGCGATCGAGGTGGGCATAAGGAAAGCACGGTGTTTAACTTACTTCATTTTGCACTTTTGTTAGGGCGATCGTACAAAATATCGCCCCAAGCGCGGAGATTGCGACTTATTGGTACGGTTCTGCCAATATCGTTAGTTGGCAAATGTGGATATCCTGTGAGTTAGGAGGAAGGCGCAAGAAATTATGCGGGATTTTTCGATCGTGCTGGTGCTTGACTCCTAACTCCTGAACTTTCCTATACATAAATACTTCACCCTTCATGCCTCCGAAGGTGGGTTTATAACTGTGAATACTTACTTTTTACCGACAATAAGCGAAATTTTAGCCTCCGAAGGCCAAGAAAATGACCTGAGTCTCTTTGATGCTAAGTTGGCGGGAGAAAACAACCGCCATCGGTGTCCTGCCAGCCGTGGGGCTGCTCGGCTGAAAGCTGAACAGGAATGGTACGGGGCGATCGCAGCTTTGAATCAAATGCTCGACCGGCAAAAAGCAGGACAAAAAACAGATGCCGATCGAGCAAATTGTCGATCTACAATCCTCAATTCCTGTCAGGGATTGGTGTTGTCGGGCCCGTCTTCGGTTTTGACTGACCCCGCTTTGGCCAACGGCTTTGCCAATTGGATTTTTACCAGTATTCCTGACAACGATGCAGCTTTGTGGTCTTTTCGGGCCAGACAAACTTTAGCTTTAATGCCGGCGGCTGATGAGCAAGCATCAGCGCCTGCGGCGGCCCCGGCTTTGGCTTTGGCGATCGGCGATCCTTTGGCGAACGAGCAGTTTTGTTTGGTTTTAACTGCTAGTTTTAGTCTGGTGATGGTTTTGGGTGAAAATTCTGCGGGAATTCCGGCTTTTCTATTTTCTTTCGACCCGCAAGTAGTGGCGAAAGCTTGGGAGGTTTTGCGGCGCAGGGTGACTGAAAGCGACTGTTTGCTTGTCAATTCTGACGGCAGCTTCAATTTACCAGTTAGCCAATTAACTAATAATTCTACTAAATTAGACGCGCTGTTCGAGCAGTTTTCGCCTGTTGCTCCAAATTATCAAACAGTGATGCAGTTCAGCCGCTTGCTGTTGCATAATTTGCCGGTTGGGAAAGAGGAAGCAGGCAGGGTAAAGGATGAAAGAATTGATGATGGTTTGAACCCGAGGCGTCAAAAGTTATCGGCTACAGATATCAACTGCAAATCTTCAATTCCTCTGGCTACTAAAGAGGTGGAATTGCTACAGGCGATCGCCCACGAAGTCCGCACTCCTTTGGCTACCATTCGCACGCTGACTCGATTGTTGCTGAAACGTCCCAAACTCGAGCCAGTGGTGGTCAAGCGTTTGGAAATGATTGATGCTGAGTGTACCGCTCAGATCGATCGCTTCGGTTTAATTTTCCGCGCCGTGGAATTGGAAATGTCGCAAGCCAAAAATTCGGGCGTGCAGCTAACAGCAATGTCCCTCGGTGAAGTGCTGCAAAATAGCATTCCCCGCTGGCAAAAACAGGCGGCTGTGCGAAACCACACTTTGGAAGTTATTGTTCCGAAAAAGTTGCCGGCGGTAGTCAGCGATCCGACGATGTTGGATCAGGTTTTAACTAATTTGATTGAGAATTTTACTCGAACTTTGCCATCGGGGAGTCGCATTCAGGTGGAGGTGACATTGGCGGGCGATCAGTTAAAGTTGCAGTTGGAATCGGAACACCTACCTGAAGGTAATGGCGCATCGACTTTTGCAGCTAAGGCGAATGCTCCTTTGCGATCGATCGGGCCTTTGTTGATGGTGCAACCGGAGACGGGAAGTTTGAGTTTAAATTTGAGCGTGACTAAGAATTTATTTCGGGCTGCTGGCGGGAAGTTGGTAATTCGGCAGCGCCCTGAAAAGGGTGAGGTGATGACGGTATTTTTGCCGCTGCAATAGTCCTTAGCCAATTAAAATTTCAATGACAAACTCCGTTCCTTTTTCCAGTGCAGAAATACAACAGTCAATGAGTTTGACTTGTTTAGTCTCAGGATTAATCAGATATAATCTATTGCCAATCAGATTCTATCGTCCTATCAATACTTAAAAATCGAACAAATTTTGCAGCCGCGAACAGCTAACCGTTAACAGTTAAGGAATGAGAATTAAATAACTTACACAAGTTTGTGGGGTGGGCTCTTATAGCCCGCCCTTTTTTGGACGGGCGGGACGCCCATCCCACCATAACAATTAAAATTGTAAGTTATTTAATTCGCGCTCCTAACCGAATTCATTTAACCGTTAACAGTTAACCGAATTCATTCTGGCTTTTAAGGCATCTCGCGCTTGTTCTCGATCGTCAAAATGGACTTTTTCGGTGCCCAAAATCTGATAATCTTCGTGTCCCTTGCCTGCAATCAGCACGCCATCACCCGGTTTAGCGTCCATAATAGCAGTGCGAATTGCTGCGGCTCGATCGCACATCACGACCGGCTTTACTGCGGCGGGAATTCCTGCTAAAACATCCTCTAAAATGCGATCGGGATTTTCCGTGCGCGGATTGTCGGAAGTAACAACAGCTAAATCGGCTAATTCTGCAACGATTTTACCCATGATGGGCCGCTTAGTGCGATCGCGATCGCCGCCGCAGCCAAACACGCAAATCATCTGACCCGGAATAAACGGCCGCGACGCCTTCAACAAGTTCTCCAAACTGTCGGGAGTGTGCGCGTAATCGACAATAACGCTAATATCTTGGTCGGGACTAATTTGCACCCGTTCCATCCGTCCCGGTACTCCCGAAAACTGAGATAATTTCTCCACAATTGCGGACAAATCTAAACCCAATTCTAAAACAGCACCGACAGCAGCCAACATATTTGATAAATTGAACTGACCGACTAAAGGCAAAACAAAAGCCGTTTCGCCCTTCGGAGTGTGCAGCATTCCCTTAACTCCATTGGGCTGATACTGCAAATCTGAAGCATACAAATCTGCCGTTTTGTCGCTAGTGCTATAACTCCAAACTTTTTCCGATTTGAGGGTTTCAACTATCCGCTGCCCGTAGGGGTCGTCAATATTAATTACAGCGCGATTTTTGAGGTAATCCGAACCAAACAAAAGCGATTTAGCCTCAAAATAATCCTCCATATCGCGGTGATAATCGAGATGGTCTTGAGTCAAGTTGGTAAACACAGCAACTTCAAAACTACAGCCCAAAACTCGCTGCTGCGCTAAAGCGTGGGAACTGACTTCCATGACCCCGTGTTTGCATCCGGCTGCTACAGCTTCTGCTAATTGCTTTTGCAGTTCAAGCGCAAAAGGTGTGGTGTAAAGTGCAGTTTGTTGGAAGCCCGGCCAGCGAGTGTAAAGCGTGCCAAAAATCGCCGTCGGCAACTGCATTTCATTGAGCAAAAATTCGATTAAATGAGTTGTTGTAGTTTTGCCGTTAGTCCCGGTAACGCCGACAAGTTTTAATTTGCTAGCTGGATTGCCGTAAAATGCGGTTGCTATTTGACCGCAAACTTGAGCCATATCGGCTGCTGCGATGACGCAGGGAACCTCTTCTAGCCCCCCCTTGCTAAGGGGGGATTGGGGGGGTGTTTTCGCGGCTGCTTTGGTGGAAATTATGGCGGCAAGTGCACCAGATTCGATCGCACTTTGCCAAAAATCTCCCCCATCTACCCGAGTTCCCGGCATTCCCAAAAATAAATCTCCCGCCTGACAAGCGTGGGAATTAGTGGATAAACCCTTGACTTCCGCATCGAGGGCGGGATGTTGGGCGTCCAAGGAAATGCTGGGAACTGCTGCTAATAATTCTCTCAATTTCATCTGAAAAATTCCTCGCTTGGATGTCTTGAATATTACTTGCGCAACACATTTTTTGAGTCGCTATCTACAGGCTTTTGCTGTGCGCACCCTACAGGTTTACAGTAAAGTGCGCACCGCGCACCCCGAGGCCAGGATTAAGACCTGAGTTTTTGCGTAAATCGTATTATTGTGACGGATCGATTTGCAAATATTTCTGTAACATTTGCTCCAATTGCGCGACACTACAGCGGGGAGAAGGACGGGGTAACAGTTGTTCAGGGGAGAATGCAGCCTCGCCAACAGAATTTTTGGGCTGGGGCTGCACTTTAAACAAAACTGGAACTTCGTACTGATAAGCTTGAAACCAGTCATCGCGTTCGGTAATATCTCTGACTTCGAGTTGAAAATTCAGGCTTTCAATCTGTTCGAGTTTTTCTTGCAACCCTTCGCACAAGTGGCATCCGGGTTTGCTGTACAAAATCAATCGCATCATAACAGTAAGATTAAACTCGATCTTAAATTCTCAAACGTCAGATCGCACGTTGGCGAACCCAACGCGAGTAAGACGCAACTCACGGCTTTATTGGTCGCAATGCGCGATCGAAGTTATCTTAGCATTGGCTGCGAACCAATTACCGCGCTTGACAATCAAAACACTACAACCCCATCCCTCTCTTTCTTCTCTTCCTCTGTGCCCTCTGCGCCTCTGCGGTGAAAAAATAAATTTAGTTGACAAATGAAACAGTTAAATTTATTCACACCACCTAATTGTCAAATTAACCTTGACTAATAAATCAATCGTTAGTATAGTATATAAATAGCCCTACAGAAAGGAGGCAGTATGGACTGCACCGAATACGCAGAAGCCAAGCGAAAAGCAGCTAAAAAAATTAGCGCAGACATTCGAGAACGCTGGAACAATCGCATCGTGACGCGAGGATTGCACTTGATGGGAGAAGCGGGGGCAGTGCAGTATTTGGCTGATTACGGGCGCGGCATTGGTACGGCAAAAGTTATTGGTTTTGCACTCTGCGCGGAGTCGGAAGGATACCCGGAAATGGCGATCGGCTTTTGGCAAAGAGCGTTTGAATTGGAAACCGGAGAAAAGCCGATCGCCCTCAATACTCCAAACAATTCTACCGCCGATATCGCTCCTGCTAAACAATCAACTTCCGCTGCCAAAATAGAGACTCTTTACAATCCGATTGTTCCCGAATTACCACCGCACTTACAGCCGGGAAGAATTGTAACGATGCAGCCGGTTGACGCGCCGAGCGATCGTTCTTATTACATTGAAAATGCCGATTATTGGGGACAGCCAAAGCGCGACGGCAATCGGGTAGTTGTCATCGCGACGCCAGATAAAGTATACTACCAATCGCGATCGACTAACCTGCGACAGCAAGCATCGATCGAGATCGATCGCACATTAATCGACACAGCAGCTAAAATTGGCACCTTTGTTTTAGACGGCGAACTGTATTACAAAAGCTGTACCGGCAGCGAACACCGCACGGGGGCGCAAGCTGCTACAGTTAATATTGAAAGCGGTTTTCCCACAATCCAGCCCAGCGCAATTTATGCCATTTTTAAAAGTTTGTTTTTCAAAGCCAATGACCTAACTACCGTGGCAGAATCCGAACGAATTGCAGCGGGAGTTGAAGTTGGCGAAATGCTGGCGAATTTATCCCCAGCATTTGAAATTGTACCGACATTTCGCACCACTGCGGAAAAACTCGTCCTGGCAAATCAGCAGGAATCTGAAAATAGAGAAGGCGAAGTTTGGGTGTTGCACAACTGTCACTATGTCGGCGGCAAAGATGTTAAGAAATATCCGATAGTGAGGACTAAATACTGTCAAGAACACGATTTGTTTATTGTGGGTTTAACGGCGACCAAAGTGGCGGGGAGGCCGTTTAGCGCCGTCAAAGTAGCGCAAGAAATTGATGGCAAATTAGTCCCAGTAGGAACCGTGGGAACCGGGTTTAGCGGGGAGGAAATGCAGGAAATTGCCCGACTCTACGAGGCTAACCCCAAAAGTGTCAAAATTAAAGTGCGATCGCAGGGTTTGACGGAAAGTGGCAAATTATGGCACGCACGATTTCTGGAGTTTTGTTAAATTTGTAGGGAAACGGCAGTCCCGTTTCCCAGCCGGCTATGCGATTATTAACCAATAGTGTCAAATAAAAATATCGGAGGAAACCTCAATGTTTGTTAGCAAAAATAATTTCTACATTTCTCCAGAAGAGTACCTAGAAGGCGAACGAGTAAGCCCGATCAAACACGAATACAGACGCGGACACGTTTATGCAATGACAGGGGCAAAAAAACCTCACATTATTATTGGTAGTAATTTAGTTCGGCTGCTGGGAAATCATCTTCTGAATACGCCATGCTTAGTTCTGTCATCAGATATCAAAGTCCGACTGGAAGAGGCAAATTGCTATTACTATCCTGATGTAGCGGTGACTTGCGACGAAAGGGATACCTCAACTACTGAAGATTTCATTTTATATCCATCTTTAGTAGTTGAGGTATTGTCGCCATCAACAGCAGCTTTTGACAGGGGCAATAAATTTGTCGATTACCAAACTGCATCGAGTTTAGAAGAATACGTGTTAATCACTCAATCCGAAATCAAAATTGAATGTTTTAGACTCAATGCTGAGGGAAATTGGGTTTCTCAGACTTACCGACAAGGAGATAGAGTAGAATTGGTTAGTGCGAATTTTAGTGGTGCAATTAGCGAAATTTATCAAAAAGTCCCTGGTATCATGTTGTGATGTATGAAACAACCTTTTCCGCCACGGCAGATTTAAATTGCATATTCAGGGCAGGCTAGAAGCCCACCCCACAAGAATTTGATGAATTATTGACACACAATTTCAATGCAAAATAGCTTAACTAACAAATAAAAAAAACAATGATTAAAATCTTACACCTTTCAGACATTCACATGGGCAGCGGCTTTTCTCACGGCCGCATTAATCCAGAAACTGGTTTAAATACGCGCTTGGAAGACTTCGCGGCGACGCTGAGCAAATGTATGGATAGAGCAATTTCTGAACCCGTAGATTTAGTCATATTCGGCGGCGATGCTTTTCCAGATTCGACGCCTCCACCGTTTGTTAAAGAGGCTTTTGCTCGCCAATTCAGCCGCTTGGTGGACGCGCAAATTCCGACGGTTTTGCTAGTAGGAAATCACGACCAACATTCTCAGGGACAAGGCGGCGCGAGTTTGGGAATTTACCGGACTTTGGGGATACCTAAGTTTATTGTAGGCGATCGCCTGGACACTCACCTGATTCAAACCCGCAGCGGGCCCGTACAGGTGGTAACATTGCCTTGGTTGACTCGATCGACCTTAATGACACGTTCCGAGACTGAAAGCCTGTCTATGGGCGATGTTAACCAATTATTAACCGAAAAACTGACGATCGCAATGGAAGGCGAAATCCGCCGCCTCAACCCCGACATACCAACCGTACTTTTAGCGCATTTAATGGCAGATAAAGCGAGTTTGGGTGCCGAGCGTTTTTTAGCAGTTGGAAAAGGTTTTAACATTCCCGTTTCCATGCTAACTCGCCCTTGTTTTGATTACGTTGCTCTCGGCCACGTTCACAAACACCAAAATCTCAATGCTTCCAACAATCCGCCCGTAATTTATCCCGGAAGTATCGAACGAGTTGATTTTAGCGAAGAGAAAGAAGATAAAGGTTTTGTGCTAGTTAATTTGGAACGGGGAAAAGCTGAGTGGGAATTTTGCACTTTGCCAGTGCGGGTGTTTCAGACTATTAAAGTGAATGTTTCCGAATCGGAAAACCCGCAATCTGAGCTGGTGAAAGCTATTGGGAAGAAGGAAATCCAAGACGCGGTGGTGAGATTGATTTACCAATTGCGATCGGAACAATTAGATATCATTGATAATGCAGAATTGCACGCACTTCTCGGCGCAGCGCACAGCTACACAATCCAGCCGGAATTAGTCAGTCAGCTAGCGAGGCCGCGGTTGCCCGAATTGAATGCTAATAATAGTATAGAACCCTTAGAAGCTTTGAAAACTTATTTAGCAAGTCGCGAAGATTTGAAAGATGTTGCGGAGAGTATGTTAGAGGCGGCACAGGGTTTGTTGGGCGGTGCGGAGGAAGTTTTGGTCGAATTTTAGGTCAAGAATCGCGCTTCTAATTATATCGTTTCCGGTGGCATCGGAATGATACTGAGGACACGGCAGTGCCGTGTCCCTACCCCGATTAATTGTAGGGACACGGCACTGCCGTGTCCTGAGTGTGGGTAATATTAATTCCGATGCTACCGGAGTTGATATTACAGGATAATTTTGCTTTCAAATATTGTATGGCGGGCATCTTGCCGTCCCTAAATATACTATTTAACTCCCAAAAACTTCCCCTACAACCAACCGAGTTCCGTTGGCAAAATCCACCCCAGACTGCACCTTTTTCCCCGCCAACTGCACCTCCCGCAACAATAATAAACCATCGCCGGTTTGGACGATCGCACCTAAGCCCTTCACAACCTTGACAACTGCCCCATTTTCCCCCGATAACTCCGATAAAACAGGCCATTCGCGTTCCAAAACTCTCAAATCGGGCGGTAATTGCAGCCAATATTCCGGCCCCACGGGCACAGTAGCCATCACCTTCAGAGAATTGCCGCGAAAACTGGTTGTGCAATCCGGGAAAAAGCCCCTAACTTGATTGTGAAGCGCGATCGCACTTTTCGACCAATCCAGCACATAATCCGCACTCTTAATCATCGGCGCGTAAGTCGCCTCAGCCTCATTTTGAACAACAGCTTTAACTTCCCCATCCCTCAATTTCACCAAAGTTTCTATCAACAAATCCGCCCCAAGTTCCGCCAACCTGTCACCCAAAGAATCAGCATTATCCAAAAGCGTAATCCCCGCAAAAGCCTTCAACAGCATCGCCCCAGTATCCATGCCAGCATCCATCAGCATAGTAGTAATTCCCGTCGCCTTTTCCCCGTCAACAAGACAGCGCTGAATCGGCGCGGCACCGCGATACTTCGGCAAAATTGAACCGTGAACGTTAACGCAAGCCAAATTAGGAATATCCAGTATTTCTTGAGAAAGAATCTGGCCGTAAGCTACCACCACAAAAACATCGGCCGCCGCTTCCCGCAATTTGGCAATTGTTTCAGAATCTTTCTTGATTCGCTGCGGCTGCAAAACCGGAAGATGGTGATTTAAACCCGCCATTTTTACAGGTGAAGGCATCAATTGATTCCCTCTTCCCCGACGTTTATCCGGCTGAGTCACCACAGCCACTACCTCGAATTCGGGATGGCTTAGCAGACTGGATAAAGTAGGAACAGCAAATTCGGGAGTGCCAAAAAAGACAATTTTCATAGATTTTTAGTTATGAGTAAATAGTTATCAGTTATCAGTCATCACTTATAGCCTGTCGGCGTGAATTAACTATGAGTCCTCTCGATACTGTTTTGAACTGTCAAAACCAGAAATCTAAACCTCAAGCGGGTTTCTAGCTGCCCGTGCGTCCAAGACTCCAATAATGGTAGTTTCCTCCTAGATTATACACTTCGACAATAGTTCCGAGTTGTGCGATCGGCAAAAAGGCGATCTATTGATACTCCGGTGCAGCCCGACTCAAACCCTCACCAGCAATGGGTGTGATAGATGTAACAACATTTGCATCCCTTCTTCCCAAGTTAAATCTAACTGTTCTACACTAGGAATTATCATCTGATTTACCTGGTTAACTGCTAATCTCAATCTTATCAACTCTACCAGAACATGGAAAAACCGTCTAATCTTCTGCTTAAACTCAGCCGCAGCTTATTTGCAGACACCGCCGAACAAGAAAATTTTATTCACGCCGTCACAAATCCCCAACCTTTTAATCCTGCCATCTTGTGGTTGCAACCAAAACCTACAGAAAACCCATTTATTCTCGAACATCCAGTTAGTTGGCAACCGGAATTTGTAGATAGACTAGCCTTAGAATCCAAGCCCGGAAAACATTCTTTGCATCAAGCAGGACATTATTACTGTCTCGACTTTTCCTCAATCTTCGCCGCCTCCACCTTATTAACAATACCGCAACCAATCAAACTAATCTTAGATATCTGCGCCGCCCCCGGAGGCAAAAGCGTATTTGCCTGGAAAACATTAAACCCAGAATTCCTGTTGTGCAACGAAGTCATAGGCAAACGCATGGGAATGCTGATCTCTAATTTAAGACGCTGCCAAATTCTACCATCCGCCGCCGCTAACGTCGATTCAAAAATACTTGCCGAAAAAATACCACAAACTGCTAATTTAGTAATAGTAGATGCTCCTTGTACTGGTCAATCACTCTTAGCAAAAGGAGACAAAGCACCCGGCTGCTTTCATCATGTCACTATCAACAGCAATGCCAACCGCCAAAAAAGAATCTTAGCCAATTCTGCTAAAATAGTAGCGCCCCAAGGTTATCTGGCATACATGACCTGCACTTATTCAACCGCAGAAAACGAACAAGTCAGCGAATGGCTGTTAAGCAAATTTCCCGAATTTGGGCCAGTCACTGTTCCGCATTTAGAAAAATATCGATCGCACCTGACACAAATTCCTTGCTATCGGATGTGGCCGCAAGATAAACTAGGAGCCGGAGCTTTCACAGTTTTGTTTCAAAAGACCTCAGCAGGACAGACAAATCAGTTACCCGCAGATTTTCTAGAATTAGCCCGTTTTTCCAACCTCTAACGATCCGCGTCCATCCGCGTTCATCTGCGGTTAAAAAAACTTCTTCCCTGAATACAACTAAAAAATGATTTTATCCAAATTAGCCAAAGCCATCAAAATGCAACTAAAACTAGCTGCTTGCATTTTACTTATTTTAAATTTGCTAATATTAAGCGGCTGTAAAAACCCAGAAAAAAACAGCGAAAAAATCAAGATTACACTGTGGCACGGCATCAATCCCCCGCCCAATCGCGACGTTTTTAAAACCCTCACGGACAAATTCAATAAAACACATCCCGCGATCCAATTAGAACCAATTTACATCGGTCAGCCAGACCAACAACTGCCAAAAATTCTCACATCAATAGTAGGAAATGCGCCGCCAGATTTGCTCTTTAATGTTCCCACACTTGCCGGAAAACTAGCAGAACTCAACGCAATTCAACCCTTAGAAAAATGGCTAGACAAATCGCCCCGCAAAGCCGAAATCTACCCGGCACTCTTCGAGTCAATGGAACTGGGCGGACATACTTGGTCAGTTCCCCTAGCCACAAACAACGCCGCCATATTCTACCGTCCCAGCTTATTTAAAGCAGCAGGAATCAAAGAAGTTCCGCAGAATTGGGCGCAATTAAAGCAAGCAGCCCGATCGCTCACGCGAGACACCAACGGAGACGGCCGCACAGACCAACACGGCATAGTGCTCTCCCTAGGCAAAGGAGAATGGACAGTATTTACCTGGCTGCCATTCATGTTCAGCGCCGGCGGCGAACTCAAAGCCGCAACACCTCAAACTCCCGTACCCCAAATAGACAATCCCGGTTCTCGCGCCGCCTTGGAATTGTGGAGCGACTTGTTAAAAGAAGGTTCAGCAATACTGTCAGCGCCAGAACGCGGTTACGAACTCGACAACTTCATCGCCGGCAAAGTCGCCATGCAAATCACCGGGCCGTGGACGCTAGCACAATTGCAGCAAAGCCCGATCGACTACGCAGTGATGCCGATACCCGCCCTCAAACGCCCCGCAGCCGTCGTTGGGGGTGAAAACCTATTTTTAATGAAAACCTCCCCAGAACGAGAGCGAGCAGCCCTAGAATTCTTAGAATACGTTCTAGGTGAAGAATTCCAAACAGCATGGGCATTGGGAACAGGTTACTTGCCAATTAACTTAAAATCGAGACAGAGCAAAGCTTATCAAAGCTTTGTGGAAAAAAACCCTGTTTTGCGAGTATTTTTAGAGCAAATGAACTCAGCCAGAGCGCGACCCATTATTTCAGGTTACTCCCGCCTGTCAGAAAACCTCGGCCGCGCCATAGAAGCAACCCTTCTCGGCCGCAACCCCCAAGACGCCCTTAAAGAAGCTCAAGAGCGTTTGACACTAACCTTAGATACTGCAACAGCAAAAGGGAAATAGAGAAGGGAAAATATTTTTTTGTGCTGTAACTTCTCCGCTTTCACTGTATTCGATCGCAATACTTGAAGCCTCAATTAATTGGTCGAAAATCTAGTGAAAATAACTCCAGCCTGCACTTCTAATCAGAAACCCGGTTGCTTGCCCCGGAGTTACCTGAACGCAGAGATTTTACGTCGTTGTTATCGGTTTCTTAGGTATTATTGAGCATGGTGAAAAATGTTAGGGTGAATAGAGTTGCGATCGCCCCACATGAAAAAACACCGGCAGTCGCTCGGTAATAAATCTTTAACAAAAACCAAAAATCTACAGACCGAATCTTCAGCCATCACAGATATATTGGCAAAAAACGGATGCTCCCGAAATTCACGCACAGATGCGATCGCACAGCAAAAAAAACCGAACCCTCAACAGCGCCACAAAAAGTTAGCTCAAAAGGTTCTCCCCCTACCTACCACCCATGACCTACCATCACCTAATAGAAACATTTTCTCTACCCTGTGCCTGTCCCGTGCCACCTACTGAGACCCCAACCACCGTCCACCTTTTCCCGAAACGACAATGCAGACAAAGTTCCTTAACGCAATCAAAGGACATTCCTGGCGGTACTTCCTCGCAGTAGGCGCGATCGCCCTGGTCTACTATTTGGCGTCGCAATTCGCAATTTCCACGCTCACCCTGAGTTCAGAAATTTACCCGATGTGGCCAGCAGCAGGAATTGCCCAAGTCGCCCTGCTGCTGTTCGGGCGGCAACTGTGGCCGGGAATCGCGATCGGAGGCTTCCTGTTCAGCATGAGCGTACCGTCGGCCAACATCGGCACGGCATTGATCTCGGCAAGCGCCAGAAGCCTGCAAGCGTGGACGGGAACTTATCTGCTACAGGGCATTAATTTTAGCGCCAGGCTCGATCGGCTCAAAGACGTTTTAGGAATAGTCGGACTAGCAGCCTTGGGATCTACCTTGATCAACTCCAGTATCGGCAGTATCGTCGTGTGCCTGACCGGTTTATCTAGCTGGAGCGATTTTGGCACGATTTGGGGGACTTGGTGGGTGGGAGACGCTATGGGAATTTTGCTCGTCGCCCCGCTGCTGCTGACGTGGCAACAATTGCCCAAAGCCCCCACACGTCCCAAACAGATTGCCGAACGAGCGATTTGGCTGCTGCTGCTGCTAGCAGTCGGCTGGCTAGTCTTCTGCTCCCGCACCCGCGCCGCCTACGCCCGCTATCCCCTCGAATACTTACCATTTCCCCTAGTAGTTTGGGCTGCCTTTCGATTCGGCCAGCGCTACACGGCCCTCTCCAACTTCATCCTCTGCGGCTTCGCCATTTGGGGCATAGCCCGAGGCAGCGGCCCCTTTCTCAAACACGCCAGCAGCATCCCCCAAGCACTGTTATCCCTGCAAGCCTTCATCGCCGTCATCGCCGTCACCGGCTTAGTCTTAGCAGCCACCGTCGCCGAACGCCACCAAGCAGAAGCCTCCCTGCGCGCCAGCGAAGCCAGCCTCGCCAACGCCCAGCGCATCGCCCAACTAGGCAACTGGGACTTAGACCGCAACACCCAGCAATTGCGGTGGTCAGAGGAAATTTATCGCATCCTGGGAGAGCGGCCCGGCATTTTTGAACCCACCCTCGAAGCCTTCTTGGAATACGTACACCCCGAAGACCGAGAATTAGTCAAAACCTCGATCGAAGCCGCTTTATTTGAGCAACAGCCTTACAGCATCGACTACAGGCTCGTACTCCCCGACGGCAGCCACCGCTCAGTCTACGAACAAGCCGCCGTCAACTCCCTGTACATCACCAGCACCGTCCAAGACATCACAGACAGAAAGCGGGCCGAAGCCGCCCTGCGTTCTTCAGAAGAAAGATTTTCCAAGGCCTTTCACGCTTCCCCAGTCGGCATCAGCATCTGCACCCTCACAGACGGATGCTTCCTCGATGCCAACGAAAGCTTTTTGCGCTCATTAGGCTGGCTGCGGCACGAATTTATCGGCCGCACCGCCAACGACTTAGGGATATTTGTAAATTCAGAAGAGGGGCGGCGGCTAGCCCTGATTTTGCAAGCACAAAATTCGATCGGCAACCAAGAAATCAAAATTCGCACTAAAACCGGCGAAGTGCGCGACTGGCTGCTGTCAGTCGAACTCATCGACCTCGGCAGCACTCAGTGCGTTTTAATCATGACCACCGACATCACCGAACGCTTGCGTTCCGAAGAATTCCGCCGGGCCGCATTAGCCGCCGAAGCTGCAAATAGATCGAAAAGCATTTTTCTCGCCAACATGAGTCACGAACTCAGAACTCCCCTCAACGCCATCATCGGCTACAGCGAGATCCTGCAAGAAGACGCCCGAGACCTCGGTGCCGAAGAGTTCATCGACGACCTCCAGAGAATTAACACGGCCGGCAAGCACCTACTAGACGTGATTAAAGATATTCTCGACTTGACCAAAATTGAAGCAGGCCACATCGAATTCCACCTCGAAACCTTCACCATTTTAAATCTGGTTGAGGAAGTAGTCGCCACGATCGCGCCGATGGCAGACAAAAATAGCAATATCCTAGAAATACAATGCCCCGAGGATATTGGCTCGATGCAGACCGACTTGACTAAACTCCGGCAGTCTCTGCTCAACCTCCTCAGCAATGCCTCCAAGTTTACTTGCTCCGGCGCGATTACCTTCGCCGTTACCCGGTGCGTCGAAACCCCTGCCGAGGCTGCCAACAAAGGCAAAAAACTTGGATCGTCGTATAGAGGAGGCGGCCAAGCTGAAAATAGCTTGTCTCTCTTATCTTCGGCTCAAGATTGGATCGTTTTTACAGTCAAAGATACCGGCATTGGCATGAGTCCCGAACAGTTAGCCAGAATCTTCGATCCTTTCACGCAAGCCGATTCTTCAACTACTAAAAAATACGGCGGCACTGGCTTGGGGCTGACGATTACTAAGAAATTCTGCGAAATGATGGGCGGAGACATTACCGCCTTCAGCGAGTTGGATAAAGGTTCTACTTTTACAATTAGGCTGCCAGCTATTTTCACCGACTTTTCGGTTGAGAGCGAAATGTCTGATAAATAATAATTTATTGACATTTCTTTTCCAGCGTTGCCAATTTTATTAACCTCCGCAATTTGCTGAGTATTTCGCTATCAGGTAGGGAGATTTTGAACATATAGCCAAATCAATAAAGCCGTTAGGATATAAATATAATTAGCGCACTTTTAAAGATTTTGGATAGCAGAGATACTCGATAGGCTTTTCGATAAAACCTAGGATTTGCTCGATCCCGTACTTTTTGACTAACTGTATAGGGGCGTATATATAATACTATTAATTAAAAAGATATACTGTAGAAAGTTGCCTACAAAGCGCCAGAAATTATGCATCCCCACCTCCAGCGCCAACTCGAACAGCTCGGTTTAGCCAGCGAGTCTCCCCCTCCCACTGCCGAGCAGTGGCAGCTATTCTTAGAGCAGGTAAGTTGTAGCTACGACGGAACTCGGAGCCAGCAGGAACCGCTGCTGCAAGCTTGTTTGATCTCCCAGTCGGTGGCGCAGCAGGATTTTGCCTCCTCGCCCGAGTCCCCTCAAGACTCTCCAACAGCTTCAGAATTCGATCGACTGCGGGGAAGTGTCAACAGTTTGGGGGCGGGATTGTGTATCCTTGACGCGAAAGGGTTTGTAATTTCGGTGAATCCAGAGGCCGAACGCTTGCTGGGGTGGCGAGAGTCGGAACTTGCAGGTGTTTCCCTGCTAGAGCGCATCGGGAAGCAAAAGAAAGGCAAGAAATTCGCACTTTTGACAGACGATCCGAAACAGTCGCCCAGCAACAATGAAGATGCGGCGATCGCACCTACATTAGGTTTACAAGAGGCGATCGCCTCCGGTCAACCTTGCAGCAATTGGGACGACGAGTTTTTGTGTCGCGACGGCAAGATTTTACCCGTTTCCTATTTTTTCCATCCCGCAGTTGAGGGCGGCGAAATATCAGTCTTGGTGTTTTTTGACATGAGAGAACACCAAGAACCGCTCTCGATGCTGCAAGCAGTTCTAGAATCTACAGATGCTGGAATTCTCGCGGTTGACAGCAACGGCAATGTATGCAATTACAATCAGAAATTTGTCGAGATGTGGGGTTTGTCCGCCAGCCCGGGAAAGTTGAGCCGATCGACCTTTGGCACACTCAAAAAACCGATCGACACAGGATTCCCCTTCGTCAGGGAACAATTAAAAGACCCCCAAAGATTTCTCCAAAACGCGATCGCAGTGTCGGCAGATCCAGATACTCAAATCCGCGAATTATTAGAATTTAAAGATGGAAAAATTATCGAATTAAATTCGTTACCCTCAAAAGTCGGAGCGCAGACAGTCGGCAGAGTCTGGAGCTTTCGAGACGTTACCGATGGCAAAAAAGTAGCACAATCTTTGGAATATCGAGTAAAATTCGCTCAGTTAATTGCCAGTTTGTCAACCAGTTTGATCGGCCAGCCCTTATCAGAAATAGACACAAGCATCGATCGAACTCTCGAAGCGATCGCCACCTTCACCGGCTTTAACCGCAGTTACATCTACCTGTTATCAGAAGACAAAACCCGCGCCGACAAAACCTACGAGTGGTGCGCCGGCAGCATTCCGGCAATCAAAGACAGCACCGACAAACAAATAGACATCGCACAAATCCCTTGGATCGCAGAAAAACTCGATCGCGCCGAATGCCTCTATATTCCAGAAATCGGCGAACTCGCGCCCCCAGCGATCGCCGAAATTGCCTATTTGATCCGTCAAAATCCAGTCCAATTCCAGACAGAATCCCCATCCCAAACAGCCAATCAAACAGCAATCGCCTCAATACCTTCAATTGGCGCTTCCCTAAATAATTTAGAATCAAAAAAACAGCTCAAAAATATCCAATCGCTGATAATTATTCCCCTAATTTGTAATAAAAACCTAGTAGGATTTCTCGGATTCGATGGCTTAAAGCAAACAGCAGGTCGAGCAACCGAAATATCGACACAGCTAAAAATGATAGGAGAAATGCTCGCCCATGCCCTAGAGCGCAAGCGAGCAGAAGCAGCCTTGAGACAAGCCGAAACAAAATACCGCAGCATCTTTGAAAACGCAGTCGAAGGCATATTCCAGACCACCCCAGACGGGCGCTACCTCAGCGCCAATCGCGCACTAGCCCGCATTTACGGCTACGAATCCTCTACCCAAATGCTCGCGGAACTGGCAAACCTCAACCGCCAAATTTATGTAGACCCCAAGCGACGCGCCGAGTTCGCAGCCCAATTGGCCGCGCGCCGCCAAGTCTCAAAATTTGAGTCCCAAATATACCGCCGAGACGGCAGCACGATCTGGATTTCCGAAAACGCCCGCAGCGTCTGCGACGAAACCGGCAGCGTTTTGTACTACGAAGGCACAGTCCAAGACATCACCGATCGCAAACAAGCAGAATCCGCCATGAAGTCGGCCCTAGAAGCAGCAGAATCAGCCAATCGGGCAAAAAGCACATTTCTCGCCAACATGAGCCACGAACTGCGAACACCTCTGAATGCCATCATCGGCTACAGCGAAATGCTCAAAGAAGAAGCCGAAGAATTGGGCAGTTGCGAATCCGTCCCCGACCTCGAAAAAATCTGCAGCGCGGGCAAACACCTGCTGTACCTGATCGACGACATCCTAGATATCTCTAAAATTGAAGCAGGCCGAATGGATCTCTACTTAGAAACCTTCGACATCCATGCCTTAATTGACAGTGCTGTCGCCACGGCCAGACCGCTGGTCGAGAAAAACGGTAATACCCTAGAAGTGTACTGTCCAGACAACCTCGACACCATGCACGCGGACATGACCAAAGTTCGGCAAGTGCTGCTGAACCTGCTCAGCAACGCTGCCAAGTTCACCCAAAACGGGAGAATTGCGATCGGAGTGGAAAGAATTAAAAATGAACCATTAAGAATGAAAAATCAAGAAGAATCTTCCCAAATTTTAATTTCCAACTCCGAATTTTTAAGTTTCCGCGTCGCCGACACTGGTATCGGCATGACAAAAGAGCAATTGCAGCGAGTTTTCCAACCTTTCACCCAAGCTGACGCCTCGACTACCCGCAAGTACGGCGGCACTGGTTTGGGACTGGCTATCAGCCAGCGCTTCTGTCATATGATGGGTGGCAGCATTGAGGCCAGCAGCACCTTGGGCGATGGCAGCACTTTCACCGTACTCTTGCCCAGTGCCATCAAACACCCCGAAATCCCCAACAAAGTCCGCGACAGCACTAGCCCTCCGGTCGCCCCCGCTGTCGGCACGGTGCTGGTAGTTGACGACGACCCGATCTCGCGGGATTTGATCCAGCGCGCCCTCGCTCGCCAAGGACTGCACATAGAAGTCGCCGGCGGTGGCGAGCAAGCTCTCCGGCTCGCTAAGCAACTGCGGCCAGACGCCATTACCCTCGACGTGATCATGCCCGGAATGGACGGCTGGGCGGTACTCTCAGCGCTGAAGGCAGATCCAGATCTTGCCGAAATTCCCGTAATCCTGCTATCCTTTGTTGGCAACAAAAGCCTCGGCTTTGCATTGGGTGCCTCGGACTACCTCACCAAACCAGTGGACGGCAAACGGCTGGCTGCCTTGTTGAAGAAGTACCGACGCGACCAAGACGGCGTTGCAAGTAACAATTTGACCTGTCAGATTCTAATTGTGGAAGACGACGTTGCCACGCGGGAAATACTGCGACGCATACTAGAAAGACAAGGCTGGGCCGTAACGGAAGCTGACAGCGGGCGCGCTGCTCTCTCTCAGCTAGAAATTGCCCGACCGCATCTGATCCTGCTGGATTTGATGCTGCCAGAAATGGATGGTTTTGAGTTGATCGGCGAACTTCGCAAATCGTACTCTGGAGATCCAATACCGATTGTTGTGCTCACGGGGAAAGACCTAACACCGGCCGAAAGCCAGCAGCTAAACGGTTGTGTCGATCGGGTGCTACAAAAGGGAGTCTACAGTTGCGATACTTTGTTGCGCGATGTTCGCTCTATAGTGAATGACAGGTTCGATCGCAGGTACGACTCGAAAGGCAAGGAGAACACCAATGGCTAAAATCCTGTTGGTCGAAGATAACGAAATGAATAGGGATATGCTTTCCAGGCGTCTGGCCCGCAAGGGACACGAGGTCTTTATTGCTGTTGACGGTGCTGAGGGGGTGTCGATGGCGCTCGCCAAAGTACCGGATTTGATTCTGATGGATATGAGTCTGCCGGTTCTCGACGGGTGGCAAGCAACGCAGCAAATTAAGGCGGCTCCTGAAACTAGCAGGATTCCGGTGATTGCGCTGACGGCTCACGCCATGGCGGGCGATCGTGAAAAGTGTCTGGCCGCCGGCTGCAACGACTACGACACCAAACCGGTCGAGTTTCCCCGACTTTTGAGTAAAATTGAAACGCTTCTGAAAGAGGCTATGACATGAAAGGTGACGAGGGCAGCGTGCTGGTTGTTGACGACAATGAGGTAAACCGCGATTTGCTGGCCCGCCGACTTCAGCGTCAAGGCCACGCGGTGACTGTTGCTGAAGATGGTCTCCAAGCTCTGGAACTGTTGCGAAGAGATCCTTTTGATTTGGTTCTTCTAGACATTATGATGCCGCAAATGAACGGCTATCAGGTGCTGGAAAATCTGAAGGCGGACGAGAAGTTGCGCTACATCCCGGTGATTATGATTTCGGCGGTGGACGATATCGACAGTATCGTGCGGTGTATAGAGTTGGGGGCGGAGGATTATCTTTCAAAACCGTTCAATCCGGTATTGCTCAAGGCTCGGATTAGCGCTTGTTTGGAAAAGAAGCGGCTGCGGGATAAGGAACAGGCGTATTTACATGAGTTGGCCCAGGAAAAGGAAAAGTCCGAGCGTTTGCTGTTAAATATTTTACCGAAGGCGATCGCGCAGCGCCTCAAACACGGGGAAATTACGATCGCAGACAGTTTCGCTGAGGTAACAGTGATGTTTGCCGATTTGGTCGGTTTTACCAAGCTTTCGGCTCATTTATCGCCGGCTCAGTTGGTGGAGTTGCTCAACGAGATTTTTTCGGCTTTTGACGAGTTGGCCGAGCGCTACGGACTTGAGAAAATTAAGACGATCGGCGATGCTTATATGGTGGTTGGCGGTTTGCCGACGCCCAGCGACGATCACGCCGAGTCGATCGCCGAAATGGCGCTGGAAATTCAAGCAGCAATGACTAAGATACGTACCAAGGGAGGTCAGCCGCTCAGCATTCGCATCGGCATCCACACAGGCCCGGTAGAAGCTGGGGTAATCGGTACTAAAAAATTTACTTACGATTTGTGGGGAGATACGGTAAATACAGCTTCCCGGATGGAATCTCAAGGCGTCCCCGGCAGCATTCAGGTGACAGTTGCTACCTACGAGCGCCTGCGGGGTAAGTACGTTTTTGAGGAGCGCGGTGTGATTCCAGTGAAGGGGAAAGGCGATATGATGACTTATCTGCTTGTGGCCCGAAACGCTTAATTAATCATTGGGCATTGGGCATTGGGCATTGGGCATTGGGCATCGGGTATCGGTAAGTAATATCAACAGTCAACAGTCAACAGTCAACAAATCATCAAATGAACGTAAATTCTAACCTTTTAATGTACGCCCAATGGGCGGGAATTCTAACAGTAGCCTTGGCTATTCTAACTGTTATAGCATTTATCTTCAAATGGGGTTTTCGCTTCCGATTGGTAGGAGTGACAAGCTTTATGGGCGTGATTGCTGCGAGTATATTCGGTCTCGGTTTGGGACTGTTTTCCCGCACAGAAATTCCCGGTGCAGTTCGTTATTCTTTAGTTTACGATACTGGCGGCGCTCAAACAGTAGTTACTGTGCCACCTACGATCACCGAATCGGAATTAGAAGCAACGATGCGGCAAGCGGCTGCGGATTTGTACTCTCCAGGGCGCTCTGGGCGGGGCAGAGACTACATGACCATCCGGGTTCGTACAGTTGTACATCCTGAACCTGGGCTGTCGCAGCCGCTGTTTTTGGGCGAAGTGAGGCGATCGCTCGCGACTCGTGATGACGACAAAATGGCGATCGAAATCTTCCCCGAAAAAGTCGCAATTTTGAAAAAATACCAAGCCTAAAAGTAGTGATTGTTGGGTGCGCCATGTGCACCCAGCCTTTTGCATAGATTCGATCGCTCTTCTTATAATTATCTGGGTTTATCCGTGTTCATCTGCCTTAAATCTGCGGTTGAGCCTATAAAAAACCAAAATACTAAAAAAAATTAATGACTCAAAATACAGAAAAACTACTAAAAGACCTCTACAACGCCTTTAACCCATCTTCTCCTTTACCAGCAGGCGACCCGCAATATGTTGACTGTGGGGAAGTGCGAGGAGATGACAATATTACCCTAGACTTGGGCCTCAACATTGAGCGTTCAGAACCGATGACTTGCCAGTTGTATGCAGGACATCGCGGTGCTGGAAAATCAACGGAATTGCTGCGGCTACAGCAACACTTGAACAACAAAGGTTATTTTGTAGTTTATTTCGCCGCTGACGCGGAAGATATCAATCCCGAAGATACTGAATATACAGATATTTTGCTAGCTTGCACCAGACACTTATTAGAAGCAATTAAAGAGGCTGACTCCAAGCCTTTGATCAATTGGATGAAAGACCGCTGGGACGATTTAAAAGATTTAGGGCTAACAGAAATATCTTTTGAAAAATTGAGCTTAGAGGCGCAAATTAGTCAGTTTGCCAAGTTGACGGCGAATGTGAGAACTCAACCGAGTCTGCGCCACAAAATCCGAGAAAAAGTTGAACCCCAAACACAAACGCTGATTGATGCGCTAAATGAGTTTATTGGCGATGCTAAAAAAAAGTTGCCCAATAAATATTCGCAACTGGTAGCGATTGCCGATAATTTAGACCGGATTGTGCCATTTTCTGCGACAGACGCAGGAGGACGCAGCAATCTAGACCAAATTTTCTTAGACCGCAGCCAACAACTCCAAGCTTTAGATTGTCACGTGGTTTACACTGTACCGATTTCGATGGTGCATTCTAACCGCGCTAATGATTTAAGCGATAAGTACAATACTCCGCAAGTGCTGCCAATGATTCTGGTACAGAATCTAGATGGTAGCCCTCACCAACCGGGACTTGCTAAAATTAAAGAGTTGATTAAGAAGCGGGTGGAAAAAATAGATCCAAATCTATCTTTAGAAACAGGATTGTTTGATACAAAAGAAACCCTAGAACGGCTGTGCTTGATGAGTGGAGGTCACGTTAGGGATTTGATGAAGATGATGCGAGAAGCTGTGAATCAAACACAGAATTTGCCAATTACTGCCAAAGCGACCCAAAGAGCAATCACGAAAGAGCGGAATGTCTACCGCAAAACTCCCGGACAAGATGAATGGTCAATTTTAGCAAAAGTCTCTATTTCTCACCGGATACTTAATGAAGAAAAGCACCGCAATTTGCTATTTAACCGCTGTATTTTGGAATACCGATATTTTGATGATGAAGGAGAAATGCAACCTTGGTATGATGTTCACCCGCTAATTAAAGGCATTCAGGAATTTAGGGAAGCAGTCGCTCTACTTCAGCCATGAAACCAGAAGCAATTGATTGGGACAAAGATTTGCCACCGGCAGAACCGGAGGAAGAATATCTAACTCTGGTACGCACTCTCAAGCGGACAGATGGCTTTAACTTGTTGTTTGTGGAGTGTTCGCCGGCGGAGGGAGAACGCTGGATTGCTAGAGCTAAAACAGATATTCCGCAGCAAAATATTGAGGTTTTGCTGCTGAAGGAATCGGTTTATGATTTTTACAATCTAATTGAAGAGTTGCCAAATCGCGATCGCATCAATGTCCTATTCGTCCAAGGTTTAGAATATTCACTTTATGAATACGAACAAAAGAAAAAGGATATCGGCTGGGAAAGTAAGGATATTTACTCTTACAGTTGGCGGGGAGTGCCGCCTGTTTTAATTAATTTAAACCAGCAGCGAGAACGATTTCGAGATAATTTTAAAATCTGTTTTGTCTTTCTGTTGCCTAAGTTTGCTATTGATTATTTTATTCAGCGGGCACCTGATTTCTTTGATTGGCGGTCGAGTTTATTTAAGTTGTCTATGGAGAAAACCTCGCTGCAACTAGAATCCATATTAGCTTGTCTGGAAAGATGGAATTTAGAAGAATATCTAGCTTTGACTTCCGAAGAAAGGAAACGGGAATTAGTGAGGATTCAAGCTTTAATTGATGAGGATGAGCAAACACCCGAACAAAAAGCTGATTTGTTTTTTGAACAAGCTTTATTGTATCGCTCGGCTGAAGAATATGCAAAGGCGATAGCCTCCTACGACAAAGCCTTAGAAATCAAACCAGATAAAGACGAAGCCTGGTACAATCGGGGCATTGCACTGGGTAATTTAGGAAGATGGGAAGAAGCGATAGCCTCCTACGACAAAGCCTTAGAAATCAAACCAGATAAAGACGAAGCCTGGTACAATCGGGGCAATACACTGGGTAATTTAGGAAGATGGGAAGAAGCGATAGCCTCCTACGACAAAGCCTTAGAAATTAAACCAGATCAACACGAAGCCTGGTACAATCGGGGCATTGCACTGGGTAATTTAGGAAGAGGGGAAGAAGCGATAGCCTCTTACGACAAAGCCTTAGAATTCAAACCAGATGATGACGCAGCCTGGAACAATCGGGGCATTGCACTGGGTAAGTTAGGCAGGTGGGAAGAAGCGATCGCCTCCTACGACAAAGCCTTAGAAATCAAACCCGATTTCGACAACGCATTTTATAATAAAGCTTGCTGCTATGCGTTACAGAGTCAGATTGACCAAGCAATTCAGAATTTGCAGCAAGCCATCAATCTGAACCCTGACGAATACCGAGAAATGGCAAAAACTGACTCGGATTTTGACAGCATTCGATCGCATACTCGGTTTCAATCCTTGATTCAAGAATAGGGATTTGCCCTTGGGCGGGGCGGGTTTATGAGATTGTCGGTTTGAGGCAATTATTGTTGGTAAAACCCGCCCCTACAGCATCAAAAACACTTTTAAACGAAGCTAAGGGACACGATATAATAGGATAGTTAATAGCGAGGTAAAAGATGACTCAACTAAATGTCAATCTAACCAATGACAAATTTCCCGAACTCATCGCCCGCGTTGAGGATACTGGGGAACGAATTGTCATAGAACAGGAAGGAAGAGCGATCGCTGCTATCATTACTTATGCCGATCTGAAGCGACTAGAAGCACTAGAAGCCGCCCTAATTCACAAAGCAAAACTCGAAGAATATGAATGGCTAAAAGCTGCGATCGCAAATCCAGCCTTTGATTCTCTGAGAGACTCAGCGGAAGATATCTACACTTTAGCTGATGGCTTGCCCTTCCACGACCGTGAATGGATTAAAACAGTAGCAATCGAGCCGGATTTTGGTTCTATCCTAGACCCCGAAGAAGACATTTATACCATAGCTGACGGTAAACCATTCCATGACCAAGGGTAAGATTTTCCTAGTACCGTTCCCCTATGATGATTTATCGGCTAACAAACTGCGTCCAGCAGCTTGTTTGACTAACCCTTTGGGAGCGCGACGCCATGTTATTCTTGCTTATATTACAAGTCGCTTGCCCACAAATCTACTGGAAACAGATATCGTATTAGAAGCATCTCATCCGGACTTTCAGGCTTCGGGGCTGCGGGTGCCATCTACTATCAGGCTGCATCAACTGGTAACTGTTTCTACAGTGGTTGTTCAGCGTGAGTTAGGTGAATTGTCATCAGATACACAGGCTCAAATTGCTGAAAAGCTCTACAATTTGCTAAGTCAGTGATCGCCGATAGGTGAAACTTATATCAGGACTTACGCAACTTTTAAATTTTTACACTACCCGTAGTAATAAGGGCCGCAATGCACTACAAATAGGGTGGATATGTAAGCCCTGTTATATCTTGGATGAGGTTTGTCACACCTGAGTACGATCGCCCTTTCCTCTTTTCTACGCAGTCATATAAAAAAATAGTATTAATCTATACCTACAAATCCAAGCTCTAGAATTATAATGAAAAAAATTGAAAAAGCTCCCAAATTCCTGTAAAATTGCCATAAATAACCCAATAGGATCGATCCAAAGCACTCAAACGCGAAAAAGATCGCATATAAAAAAGAAAAGAATCAATTAGATAGAAAATAAAGAGGTGAAACCCCTTGCAAAAATTAGCCAGCATAGAAAAGCCGCTCGACTCAGGGGAAAAATCCATAGCAGTCAACACCCAAAAGGCTCAAACATTATACGATCGCGGCAACGCCCTAGAAGCAATGGGACGATTCCAAGCTGCGATCGAATCTTGGGAACAAGCGATCGAACTTGAACCAAAATTTTATGAAGCCTGGTACAACCAAGGCGTAGCCCTCAAAAAAATGGGCCAGCTAGAAGAAGCGATCGCAGCCTACAACAACTCCCTAAAAATCAAACCCAACAATCCCGAAGCGTGGTATAATCGGGCCAACGTTTTGCGGAAGCTCAACAGACTCTCAGAAGCGATCGCATCCTACGAAAAGGCGATCGCACTCAACCCCAGCTACCCCGAAGCTTGGACGAACCGCGGCAATACCCTCGTCAACTTAGAAAAATTTTCAGAAGCGATCGACTCCTACGACAAAGCCATAGCCATCAAACCAGACTACTGCGAAGCTTGGTACAACAAAGCATTTGCCCTGAGAAAATCCGACCAAAATACAGCCGCGATCGCCTCCTTCGACAAAGCGATCGAACTCAAACCAAACTTGCATCAAGCCTGGTACAACCGCGGCTTAGCCCTAGCCGATGAAAAACTCTACCCGGAAGCCATCGCCTCCTACGACAAAACCCTGCAACTGCGGCCGAATTCCGCCGAAGCCTGGAACAAACGCGGCACGGCGATCGCCCAAATGGGACATTTTGAAGAAGCGATCGCATCTTGGGACAAAGCCCTCGCACTCAACCCAAACGACAGCGAAACTTTTTACAACCGTGGCTTAGCCTTCGCCAACTTACAACGCTTTGAAAAAGCAATAGCCTCTTGGGACAAAACCCTAGAGTTGCAGCCAGACAACACCGAAGCCTGGTACAACCGCGCCGTCGCCCTCAAAAAAATTCAACGATTTACCGACGCGATCGCCTCCTACGATAAAATCATCGCACTCAAACCCGACGACCCCAACCTGTACTATCAAAAAGCTTGCGTGTACGCCCTGGAAAAACAAGCAGGCGAGCTCACAAACAGCCCCGAACTTGTAGCCACCAGCATCCGGCTGGCGATCGAAAACTTATCCAAGGCGATCGAACTTAATCCCCAGAAATACCGGAAATTGTGCAAAAATGACTCTAAATTGCTTACAATACGGGAAGAAGTGCGGTTTTTAGCTTGATTTCAGGGTAGCTATGATTGATGGATACGGATGCCGCACTGCAACCTTTGTAGGCAAAACAGCACCATAAACCCCAATCATGCAAACCCTAGACAAAACTCAAGCAAAATTCGCTCAACTGGCAGCCCACCTCAGAGAAGTTAACGACATCGAATCAGCCTCGTCGCTGCTGCATTGGGATCAATCAACTTATATGCCCCCCAAAGGTGCAAGTGCCAGAGGCCGCCAGTTGGCTACTCTCAAACAAATATCCCACGAAAAATTTACAGATCCAAAAATAGGTGAACTCCTAGAAGACTTGCGTTTCTACGAACAAACCCTCCCCTACGACTCCACCGCAGCCAGCCTGATCCGCATAGCGCGCAGAGACTACGATCGCGCCGCCAGAGTCCCCGCAACCTTCATGTCAGCACTCTGCCGGCACCAAGCCGACTGCTACGAAGCTTGGGCCGCTGCCAGAGCAGCCAACAACTTCGCAGCCGTCGAGCCGTATCTCGAAAAAACCCTAGAATTAAGCAGGCAATACGCTGACTTTTTCCCCGGCTACGAACACATCGCCGATCCGTTGATCGATCGTAGCGACTACGGCATGAAAGTATCGCTGCTGCGCCCGCTTTTCGCCCAACTGCGTCAAGAATTAGTGCCGATAGTTGAAGCTATCACCTCCCAACCACCGGCCGACGACTCCTGCTTGCACCAAAATTTCCCAGAATCCCAGCAACTAGAATTCACTCGCAAAGTCGTAGAACGCATGGGGTACGACTTCCAGCGGGGACGGCAAGACACCACCCTGCACCCGTTCATGACCAACTTCTCCATAGACGACGTGCGAATTACCACCCGCGTCTATGAAGACCACTTGGATCAAGCACTCTTCAGCAGCATCCACGAAGCCGGACACGCCCTCTATGAACTCGGAAATTCCCTGGAATTTGAAGGCACGCTTCTGGCAGGTGGCATTTCCTCCGGGGTTCACGAAAGTCAATCGCGACTTTGGGAAAATCTGGTCGGGCGCAGCCGCGGTTTTTGGGAATGTTTCTACCCGCAACTCCAAGGCATATTTTTGCGACAGTTGGGACACGTATCCACTGACGCATTTTACCGGGCAATTAACAAAGTCTCGCGATCGCTCATCCGCACCGATGCCGACGAAGTAACCTACAACCTCCACGTCGCCATCCGCTTTGACCTAGAATTGGCAATGGTAGAGGGAAAACTAGCAGTGCGAGACCTCCCCGAAGCCTGGAACGAACGCTATAAAACCGACCTCGGCGTTGTCCCCGCTACCGACAGCGAAGGCGCGATGCAAGATGTTCACTGGTATGTTGGTACGATCGGCGGAATGTTCCAAGGTTACACCCTGGGCAACTTGATGAGCGCCCAATTCTACGAAACAGCAGTAAAAATCAATCCTGAAATTCCCGTAGAAATAGAACAGGGCAATTTTACCGTACTCCACGACTGGCTAAAACAAAACATCTACCAGCACGGCCGTAAATACACTGCTGTTGAATTGATCGATCGGGTTACAGGTTCACCTTTAACTATCGATCCATTTATCCGTTACATTCGCCACAAATACGGGGAGTTTTATGTCATTTGAGGGATAGCAACTTCACTTTGCAGACTTTAACATTACAAAAAAAGTAGCCGCTTAAAACAAAGGGCGATACTGTTTGAGTATCGCCTAATTCCACAGCGGAAATCCCAAGTCTTAAATAAGGGAGTATGTATGTCTGAACTCTTTCAGACTGTTATCGCCAGCGACGAAAAAACCGAGTTGCGTCAGTTTGTCAGCGATTTACGCGCTTTGGGTAACACATATTTACTGCGAAACGACATAGTTAACGCTTTTGCCGCCTACTGCACCAAATACGAAAAGCCCGAACAGTTCCATCAATCTTCTCTTTTAAGCAAACTCATTTACTACGTTCAGGAAATTCTTCTCGAAGAAGGCAGCCTTTGCGTCTTGCTGCGGCCAAAAATTGCTAAAATGGAAATAGTGCGAGTTGCAGACGACTTGACTGTTGAGCAGATGACAGTGCAAGAATTGCTCGATGTGCGCGATCGCTTAGTCAACCACTTTCACCCCCAAGAAGGCGACATTCTCGAACTAGATTTCGGCCCTTTTTACGATTATTCCCCCACAATTCGCGACCCCAAAAACATCGGCAAAGGAGTGCAATTCCTCAACCGATACCTTTCCAGCAAACTGTTTCAAGACCCCAGACAATCGCAGGAAACTCTATTTAATTTCTTGGGCATTCACCGCTACAACGGCGTACAATTACTAATTAACGATCGCATAAAATCCCAAGAACAACTTTCCGAACAAATCAAAAAAGCCCTCACCTTTGTCAGCGAACTTTCTGAAGAAGAACCCTACGAGAGATTTCGATTAGTTCTGCAAATGATGGGTTTCGAGGCAGGTTGGGGAAATACAGCCGCCCGCGTGCATGAAACCCTAGGACTTCTTGACCAATTAATTGATGCCCCCGACCCGCAAACCCTAGAACAATTTATTTCTCGCCTCCCGATGATTTTCAACATCGTCCTAGTTTCTCCTCACGGCTGGTTCGGGCAAGAAGGAGTTTTGGGGCGACCGGATACGGGAGGTCAGGTAGTTTATGTCCTCGATCAAGCGAAGAGTTTAGAGAAACAACTGCAAGAAGACATTCATCTTGCCGGTCTCGATAGTTTAGGAGTCAAACCTAAAGTAATTATTCTCACCCGGTTAATTCCTAACAGCGACGGCACGCGCTGCAACCAACGTTTTGAAAAAGTTCACGCCACAGAAAATGCTTGGATTTTGCGGGTTCCCTTCCGGGAGTTCAATCCCAAACTGACTCAAAATTGGATTTCTAGATTTGAGATTTGGCCTTATTTGGAAACTTACGCGATCGATGCCGAAAAAGAACTGCTGGCTGAGTTTCAGGGCAAACCAGATTTAATTGTAGGCAACTATTCCGACGGCAACTTGGTAGCCTTTTTGCTGTCTCGCAAACTCAAAACTACTCAGTGCAATATTGCCCATGCGCTGGAAAAATCTAAATATTTGTTCAGCAATCTTTATTGGCAAGAATCCGAGGAAAAATACCATTTTGCGCTGCAATTTACGGCCGATATAATTGCCATGAATGCAGCTAATTGTATTGTCACCAGCACCTATCAAGAGATTGTCGGCCAACCCGATAGTGTCGGTCAGTACGAATCTTACCATTGTTTTACGATGCCGGATTTGTACCACGTTGTGAACGGGATTGAACTGTTCAGCCCTAAATTCAACGTCGTGCCGCCGGGAGTTAACGAAAGTGTGTACTTTCCCTACACGCGGATTGAAGACCGCGTGCAAGGCGATCGCGATCGGCTCAACGAACTGCTATTTACTTTAGAAGACCCGGAACAAGTCTTTGGAAAACTAGACGACCCGCAAAAGCGCCCTTTATTTTCGATCGCCCGGCTCGATCGCATTAAAAACCTGACAGGCTTAGCAGAATTGTTCGGAAAAAGCCAGGAGTTGCAAGAAAAATGCAACTTAATTCTAGTAGCTGGCAAGCTGCGGGTCGAAGAAACCGACGACTACGAAGAAGCAGAAGAAATTAAAAAGCTCTACGCAATTATCGACCAATACAACCTTCACGGTAAAATTCGCTGGCTGGGAGTGAGGCTTTCCAAAAGCCTGTCCGGCGAAATCTACCGGGTAATCGCCGACACCCAAGGTATATTTGTTCAGCCAGCATTATTTGAAGCTTTCGGGTTGACAATTCTCGAAGCAATGATTACCGGGATTCCCACTTTCGGGACGCAGTTTGGCGGCCCGCTGGAAATTATTCAAGATGGCGTAAATGGTTTTTATATCAACCCGACAAACCACCCGGAAACCGCCCAAAAAATTGTAGAATTTTTATCGAAGTGCGAACACAATCCCAACTATTGGTATGAAATTTCAACCCGAGGGATTGACCGAGTTTACAGCACGTATACCTGGAAAATTCATACTACCAGGCTGCTGACGCTGGCGCGGACTTACGGTTTCTGGAACTACTCGTCCAAGGAAAACCGCGAAGATATGCTCCGCTACATAGAAGCGCTGTTTTATCTGATTTACAAGCCGAGAGCCAAGGCTTTATTGGCAGAACACGCGAACCGATAAGTGGCGACTTTTGCTTCTTACGGGCTGGTTGAAGGAAAAAACTTCGCCTCTGTCTCATGGATCGACTTTTTACACAACCCGCCCGTAAAGATTTGTGAATGACAGCAGGTTTTCTACAAGAAGACAGAGGCTAAGAAACGCGGTTTCTACTAAAATATTTGCTTTAGTAACAAAACATCTCGGAATCAACCGGGTTGATGAGCAATAGTGCGAACCGGCCCCTACTTCTAACACGTAACTTCCAACTAGCAACTTCTGAGTGCTGGTGTCCCCATTGCCGAAATTCTAGAGGCCGGGGCAGATATAGCAACCGCGCCAGACGCTTATAACGTTCTTAATGGCCCAAACCAATGCGGTCTATTACCCCTTCCCTCGGACTTTTTGTTACCCACTCGCGAATTGGAAGAGCCTTCTTCCTTCTTGATGCTGCTATATTTCTCAGAAAGCAGTCCGGGTAATACAATTAGATTTAGAAACTTGAAAACAGCGAAACCTTGTCAAACCTTACTAACAGGATGAAATTTATGCGTGTGACTACTGTTACGATTTTCAGCTTGATCGCTCTGCTAGTTCCCGCCTTGACCAGAAAGGCAACTGCTGCTTTCGACTCCCAACCCTTGGTGCAGGAACAGTACCGCAGAGACTTTGCAGCTCCCGCCGATCCGGGTGCGTCGGCATCGCCCGAAGCAAATTCGCAACAAGATATGTTTAACAAGCCTTTTTACGCCGGCGAGCAGCCGCCAGCGAGAAAGGAGAAAACTATCTCGGCGGGAGCTGACGGGCCAGAAGTGGCAGCCATACAGCAGCGCTTGCAGGTGCACAGTTTCAAGGTGGGGACGATCGACGGTACCTATGGCTCTCGCACTACATCGGCGGTTCGTGCCTTTCAGCAGTCTAAGGGTTTGAAGTCAGACGGCATTGTGGACAAAGAAACTTGGACAGCTTTAGCAGCAGATCCGGCATCAGCTTCTGAAACTGTGCAGAGCAATGCTCCTATTGTGAGCAATGCTGCTGTTCCCGGCAATCCTCCAACTGTTCTCAATAAAGGTGCTGTCGGTTCCAAGGTGAAGACGCTACAGGTTCGTTTGGAAATACAGGGTTACGATCCGGGCCCGATCGACGGCATTTTTGGCGCTCGCACTGCTACGGCTGTGAAGAACTTTCAGGAGTATAAGGGTTTAATGGCTAACGGCATGGTGGACGAAACAACCTGGAAGGCGCTAGGCCAAAAGTAAGTGACAAGTGAAAATTACGGAAAATTGCTGTGGCGATAACTCATGATTGAACCCGGTGTCCAAAAATGACCGGGTTTCTCGATGTTGGGCGATCGAGCAATTTGGTCATCAGCCTGGGAATTTATCCGTGGGTCGCTTCCTTCAATCTAAAATCTAAAATCTAAAATCTAAAATCTAAAATCGATTGACTGATGTAGAAGTTGGCGGTTGAGTGTTGACTGTTGACTGTTGACTGAAAGCAGGCTTGGTAAAAACCCCCGGATTTATCAGTGGGGCGCTTCCTTCAATCTAAAATCTAAAATCTAAAATCTAAAATCCCTTGACCGATCGCTCTGTTGTGTGCTATAGTAGTTGAATGTCAAAATGCGGATATGGCGGAATTGGCAGACGCGCCAGATTTAGGTTCTGGTTCCGAGAGGAGTGAAGGTTCAAGTCCTTTTATCCGCATAGCAAATTGTATTCCCAAAGCAAAAACTGTACAGTAACAAATTATTTGTCATTGTACAGGCGGTCATGACGCTACAACGGCTGAGGGAGAAGGAACAGGGGTTTACGAACTCGGTTTCGCTGCGGCGGTTTATGCTGTCGTGGGATTCATTCATAGCGATCGCTCCAAATGATAGAGTTTGATGGGGAGAAGGCGATCGCTCCCTAAAAAGCTGATGAGCTTGTTATTCCGGTATGGTTGGATACGATGCACCAACGGTAACATCAAAAGCTCAAGAAAACTTGACTATTTAGGAATATACAAAAAACTGTTTAATTGACATCACCGCAGAACGGAATTACTTAACTTTTAACTCCCATGAACCACGCGACACACAACACTATTGTTAACTTTATTTGGAAGATTGCTGATGAGGTCCTGCGGGATGTCTATGTGCGGGGTAAGTACCGCGATGTTATTTTACCTATGACGGTTTTGCGGCGTTTAGATTGTTTGTTAGAACCAACTAAAGATCAGGTACTTGAGCTTTATCAAAGACTGGAAGCGGGGAATTTTGGAGATAAAGCAGTAGCTCAACAATTACCGAGACTATCGGGTTATGTTTTTTATAATAAGTCTCAATTTACTTTAAAAAGCTTGCTAAATTTTCCTAGCCAGATTCGGGAAAATTTCGATAACTATTTAGATGGATTTAGCGATAACGTACAGGAGATTATTGCTAAATTTAGGTTTCGCAATCAACTTGAAACTTTAGAGGAAAGTAATCGGCTTTATTCATTAATTAATAAATTTACCGACAAGGAAATTAACCTTAGTTCTGAACCAGTAAAAAATTCAGCCGGAGAAATTATCCATGAAGGGTTGAGTAACCTTGGTATAGGTTCTGTATTTGAAGAGTTGATCCGCAAGTTTAACGAGGAGAATAACGAGGAAGCGGGGGAACACTTTACACCACGCGATATTATTCAATTAATGGTTAATTTGATATTTTTACCCATTGAAGAACAGATACAAAGCGGCACTTATTTAGTTTATGATGACGCTTGCGGCTCTGGGGGAATGTTAACAGAATCAGAAGCCTTTATTCAGGAGTTGGCAGAAAAAACAGGTAAAAAAGTCAAAATTGAATTATACGGTCAGGAAGTCAACCCGGAAACCTATGCTATTTGTAAATCGGATATGTTAATTAAGGGTCGAGATCCTGAAAAAATTCGGTTTGCTTCCACGATTTCTAATGACTATTTTTCGGATATGCAGTTTGACTTTATGCTGGCTAATCCTCCTTATGGTAAGTCATGGAGTGTGGATCAGGATGCTATTTTTGATGGTAAAAAAAAGGAAGTTAAAGACCCGCGATTTGCAGTCGAACATCCGGGCTTACCATCTGGAGAAAAACTCAATCTTTTACCCCGAAGTAGTGACGGTCAGTTATTATTTTTGGTGAATATGCTTTCTAAAATGAAGCAATCAACAGCTTTAGGGAGTCGCATTGCAATTGTTCATAATGGTTCGGCTTTATTTACGGGAGAGGCGGGAAGCGGGGAAAGTAATATTAGACGCTGGATTATTGAAAATGATTGGTTAGAATGTATTATTGGTTTGCCTTTGAATATGTTTTATAACACGCCTATTGCTACTTATATTTGGGTATTGTCTAACCGTAAGCCGGAACACCGGAAAGGTAAAGTACAGTTAATAGATGGGACTAAGTGGTATGGCAAATTACGGAAGAATTTAGGGAAGAAAAATTGCGAGTTAACGCAAACAGATATTAACCGGATTACTAAAACGTTTTTGGCGTTTGAAAATACAGAAGAATCTAAGCTTTTTGATAATGAGGATTTGGGTTATCACAAGATAACCGTTGATCGTCCTTTGCGGTTAACATTTCAGGTGACACCTGAACGGGTAAAGCAGTTTCAGGAGAAAGCACAACCGAAACTTTATCCAATTTTAGGCACTTTGAAAGATTTATTTGGCAGTGAAACCCACAAGGATTTTAACCACGTTAAGCAGGTTTTGGAAAAAGCCTTAAAGGTGGATGAAATTAAGTTAACCAAATCTGATTTTAAGTTGATTTATGATAGTTTTACCGAGAAAGATGAAACCGCAGAGCCTGTAATTAAGAAAAAGACAAAGGAATGTGTAATTTATGAGCCTGATTCTGAGTTACGGGATACAGAAAATGTGTCGCTAAAGGAAAGTATTGAAGAATATTTTGAGCGTGAGGTTTTGCCCCATATACCGGATGCTTGGATAAATTATGAAAAAACAGTCAGGGGTTATGAAATTTCATTTACTAAGTATTTTTATAAGTTTAAACCATTGCGGAGTTTAGAAGAAATAGCGGCGGATATTTTCGCTTTGGAATCAGAAACAGAAGGTGTACTACGTCAAATTGTTGAAGGTGAGGAGGTGGGAAGATGAAGCGTTATCCAGTTTATAAGGATTCAGGCATTGATTGGTTAGGGGAAATCCCTGAACATTGGCAACAAAGTAGTATTCGTGGGGTGACTAAATCAGTAGCGCAAAGAAACCGCTCTGATTTACCTTTACTAGCTGTTTACCGTGATTATGGTGTTATCTATAGAGACTCTAGAGATGATAATCACAATAGAGTTCCTGAAGACTTAAGTAACTACAAAGTAGTAAAACCTGGGAATTTGGTACTTAATAAAATGAAGACATGGCAAGGTTCTCTTGGTGTGTCTGAATTTGAAGGAATTGTTAGCCCTGCTTACATTATTTGTGAAGTTTCCACCCATGTACATTCACGTTTTATTCATTACCTTCTAAGATGTTATAGGTATATTTTTATCTATAATAAGATTTCTTATGGTGTGCGTGTCGAGCAATGGGATATGCACTATGAAGATTTTAAGCAAATTCCTATTTTTTTACCTTCTGTTGAAGAACAAAAAGCGATCGCACACTTCATAGACCGCAAACTCGAAGAAATAGACCACTTCATCCGCAACAAGCAACGGCTAATTGAATTACTCAACGAACAGAAAACCGCCATAATTAACCGTGCTGTTACCAAAGGGATTAACCCTAATGCACCCATGAAGCATTCTGGTATTGAGTGGTTGGGGGAAATTCCGGCACACTGGGAGGTTATCAAAATTTCACGCATTGCAAAAGTTGTGAATGGAACAACTCCTGATAAAAATCGCCTAAAATACTGGAAATCAGGTTCTATACCTTGGATTTCTAGTGGAAAGGTTAATGACTATATAATTACACAACCCACAGAGAAAATAACTGAAGCTGCATTAAAAGAATGTTCTCTCCGTATTATGCCAGCAGGATCGGTTGTTATAGGCTTGGTTGGACAGGGTAAAACTCGTGGGAAAAGTGCAAGGCTTGCAATAGATACTTGTATTAACCAGAACTTAGCTTGCATAATTCCAAAACTTAATTTAGATAGTGTGTTTTTACATTTTGTTTTGATTGCTCTCTATAATCCAATTAGAGAATTAGCTAGAGGTGGAAATCAGGAAGCCCTAAATTGTCAAATCATAGGAGAAATTCGGATACCTTTTCCTCCAATTTCAGAACAACAGGTAATTGCTGCCTATATCGATATGAAAAGTGCTGAGATAAATATTTCAATTAATCAAATCCAAAAAAGCATTGAACTTATCCAAGAATACCGCACTACCCTAATTTCCGATGCTGTCACCGGAAAAATAGACGTAAGGGGGTTTGACAATGCCAACGATACAGCAAATTCCCCCAAACCTCCCGAACTTGCGACAATGTAGCCAATATTTATAGCACAACCTACAATTGTATTAACCCAGTCTCCAGAATCCTATGACCTCAACTGATACCTCAGAAAAAGGTTTAGAAGCCTTAATCGAAAAAAGCCTAATTGAAACATCCCATTATGTCAAAGGTCAACCCAACGACTACGATCGCATCTATTGTATAGATAAAACTCAACTCCTGCAATTCCTCCGCCAAACTCAACCCAAAGAAATCGCCCAACTCGAAACCAAATATCAAACCAAATTTGAACAAAAACTTCTGCAACGCATCTCCGACCAAATTAAAACTAAAGGCATTATTGATATCCTGCGAAACGGCATTAAAGCCGATGAAGTTAGCCTAACTCTCTACTATAAAAAACCTGACTCCCAACTCAACCCCCAAGCTATCCAACGCTACAACGCTAATATTTTTTCTGTAACTCGCCAACTTCAATACAGCGACAATAGAAAACGCCTTTCCCTAGATATGGCAATTTTCATCAATGGCTTACCCGTCATCACCTTTGAACTCAAAAACAACCTAACTAAACAGAATGTTAAAGATGCCATGCGGCAATACCAAAAAGACCGCGATCCCAAAGAACCTTTATTCAGCTTTGCCCGTTGTTTAGTGCATTTTGCCGTTGATGACGAACTAATTTTTATGACTTCCGAACTCAAGGGAGAAAAAACAGTTTTTCTTCCCTTTAATAAAGGTCAAAAATCCGAACAAAACCTACTTTTCCCCGATAGTGCTGGCAACCCCATCAACCCCAACGGACTCAAAACAGATTACCTCTGGAAACAAATTCTAACTAAGTCTAGCCTGAGTAATATTATTGAAAAATACGCCCATATTGTTAAAGAAAAAGCAGAAGGAAAACAAGAGAAAAAGAAACTAATATTTCCCCGTTACCACCAACTCGACACAGTACGGCAACTCCTAACCGATGTTAAAACCGATGGTATAGGCAAACGTTATCTCATTCAACATTCCGCAGGTTCCGGTAAAAGTAACTCGATTAGTTGGCTAAGCCATCAACTCGTAGAACTCACCGACACCAGCGAAACTCACACAATTTTTGATTCTATTATTGTAGTTACAGATCGCATCGTCCTAGATAAACAAATCCGTGATACTATCAAACAATTCGCCCAAGTTAAAGGTGTAGTAGAAGCTATCACCGCAGGTAGCAAACAATTACAACAAGCCTTAGAAAACGGCAAAAAAATTATTATTACAACCGTCTTCAAATTTACCTATATTGTTAAAGAAATCCAGTCATTAGCCAATAAACGCTTTGCCATTATTATTGACGAAGCCCACTCCAGCCAAAGCGGAAGTACCGCCGCTAAAATGAGCGCATCTTTGAATAAAGAAACAGGGGAAGAAGAAGAAACCACCGAAGATAGAATCCTGCGGATTATTGAAGAACAAAAACTTTGCAATAATGCCAGTTACTTTGCCTTTACCGCCACACCGAAAAATAAAACCCTAGAAACTTTCGGTATTCAAAATCCCGCCGACGGTAAATTTTATCCTTTCCATAACTATTCTATGAAACAAGCCATTGAGGAAGAATTTATCCTTGATGTCTTACAAAATTATACCACTTATAACAGCTATCATAAGCTTCAGAAAAAAATTGAAGATAATCCCCAATTCGATACTAAACGAGCTAAGAAAAAGCTAAAAAAATATGTAGAAGGACATCCCCACGCCATCCGCCAAAAGGCAGAAATTATGATCGATCACTTTATGGATGAAGTGATTAGTCAACGGAAGATTAACGGACAAGCTAAAGCAATGGTTGTCACCAACGGCATTGAAAGCGCCATTCGCTACAAACTCGCCTTTGATATTTACCTACGAGAAATCGCCTGTCCTTATAAAACTATTGTTGCCTTTTCTGGCAGTAAAGAAGTTGATGGAAAATCCGAAACAGAATCTTCAATGAATAGCTTTCCCAGTAAAGATATAGCCGATGAGTTTAAAAAAGATGAATATCGCTTTTTAATCGTTGCTGATAAATATCAAACCGGATTCGATCAGCCCCTATTACACACTATGTATGTCGATAAAACCATAGCAGATATCAAAGCAGTTCAAACATTATCCCGCCTCAACCGTGCCTATAAACCCGATAAAAAAGATACGTTTATTCTTGATTTTGTTAACTCAGCCGATACCATTAAAGCCGCCTTTGACCCTTTCTATAAAACCACTATTCTCAGCGAAGAAACCGATCTAAACCGCCTCAACGATTTACAAGACGCACTCGACGCATATCAAGTTTATTCCCCGGATCAAGTTAATGAATTTATGGATTTATTTATTAATGGTGTAGAACGCGATCGACTAGACCCGATTCTGGATGAATGCCAACAAACTTTTAAAGATGACTTAGACGAAAACGACCAAGCTGATTTTAAGAAAAAAGCTAAATCCTTTGTGCGTAATTATGAGTTTCTAGTGCAAATTCGCCCGTTTCGTAACCCTGACTGGGAAAGCTTAAAAACCTTTCTCAAATTGCTTGTTAACAAACTTCCTAGCCTCAATGATGCTGACTTATCCAAAGGAATTTTAGAAAGTATTGATATGGATAGTTACAGAATAGAACGACAAACTACTCTAGCTATTCAACTTGAAGGTAGCGTAGAAATTGCGCCCCCACCTCCCGATACAAGCGGCAGCAAATACGCTCCTAATATTGATGTACTCAGTAATATTATTCAAGATTTTAACGCTCGCTTTGGGAATATTCAGTGGACAGAACAAGACCAAGTGCGGCGGTTCTTATTTGAAGACTTACCCGAAGAAATTAGTAAAGACGAAGAGTATCAAAACGCCAAACAATACTCAGACCGTCAAAATGCCAAAATTACCTTTGATAAAAAGTTAGTCGATAAGTTTCAAGAATTCATCTTCGACCACACAGATGTCTATCGCAAGTTTACCGAAGATCCCGACTTCAAAGCATGGCTGAGTGACACACTATTTAACATGGACTATGACAAAAAGGCCGCTTAGGGCTCGCGAATTTTGGCGATCGTTCCCTTAACCACCTGATACTTCAAATGCTCAAAAATCACCCCAAACAATTCCTTCGCGCCACACTCTTGCGGAATTTGGATGTAAGCCACAGGAACCGTTGGCGGCTGTCCCGGCTGCTGCTTAGGTTTGTGTCGCAACCTGTAAGCATCACACCCCATAGTTTTACCCGTCCTCGACTCACCGACAACCCGCCCCGACTGCCGAGACTGGCGCTTTCCTTCCAGCCAACCCTCTACAAAGAAGCTGAAGTCACTTGACTCCAGCCTTGTTTAACAGAAAATGCGGATTATGCACCCTGAATAATACACTGCTTTTAAAGCTACCTAACAGCTTAATTCTTACTCCTCAACAACTAAAGCAGGATTCTCACAAAAGTCAAACTTCGCCGGCGGCGACATAGTCCCATCTACATATCCTATTTTTATCCACTGGCTGCAAGCTTCGTGATTAGTATGTTCACCCCAAACTATTTCTCCTTCAGTCTGGGGAGCAATATTACTTTCGAGAGAAAAGTAACCCCAAGTTTCGCCATCTTCAGATACCAATACCTGGCTAATTGCTACATCAGTCTTGTTCTCAACTGTAAATGTGAATTCCTCAGCTTTAGTTGGGTTAGCGAAAATAGAGACTAAGCTCAAAGCTGCACCTGCGGTTGCAACTGCGAGTTTTAACAATTTCGGAGTGATCATAGTATATTATGTCTTTGCTATTGTTTTTGGATAATTTGTCCTACTTCTAGGATAACACAAGAACTCCCTGATGCAATAGTTTAATTGTTATATAAAAAAATATTTTTTTTACCGTTCGTATAACTAATATAGGAAATAATTTTAATTCTTTTATATGTTGGTTAAGTAATAATTTAAATCAGTAAATTTTATTGGGCATTTGTGATAAATATACGTGGCAGATTCTCGATTATGGCAAAGTAGTTTTCTGCCACTTTACTATATCTTTAAAGGACAAAAAACACCGAGAACACCACCCATCCATCCACGATCGCACCCCTGCATCCCTTTAAACTGCCACTCGATCCGGTGACAAGGCGACTCAGCCCCCGACAACTTACCAAACCGATGACTTGACCGAAAACGGTTATAAACCTTTTCATCCAGCTTAATCACCGCATCTAAGCGATCGGTATCGCCTAAAACCAGCGCTTTTTGAGTTTCTTCAAGTGCGATCGCCTCAAATTTTCCACCAACCCCCGCAACTGGTTCAAATTACCCGCTTCGCCGCCATACTTCCACCGCACGTAAGCTTGCGAAACCTCATCAATCACCTCAGCTTCATCAGTTGCATGATTACCGCGCATAGCCTCAGCATACTCCAAAGGCGTTTGAGCTTTCTGCTTGCCAAAACCCCTACTCGCCAAATCCTTCAGCATTTCCTGATAAACCCCCTCCACCGGCGGCAACTTCGCCAGCCAGCGGCGGTAGCGCCACTTGCGCCACACTTGCCAAATTAACCAGCCAATAAAGCCAAAGGCGATCGCAGCAATTAAGCCAGTAAATAACCCCACCCAACCCCTAGAAAACTGTCCTAGAAACCAGCCCACAATCAAAGTTATCCAGCCAATTAGAAAACCTATAACTGAATCCAGCCCGCTTCTGAGAGGAGTCGGTAGCCAACCCGCGATCCACTTCCAAAACGATTCCAGCGCACTAAAAGTCTGGTTGTCTTCCACCGAAGCCGGAATCAGCGGATAACCGGGAATCGGATTAAAAGCAAACCAGCCGTTATTGGGAAAATATACCTCCGTCATCAAGAAAGCATCGGTATTTTTCACAACATAGTAACCAGTAAACGGGTTAAATTCCCCCGTATCGAAACCCCCCGCCAGTCGCGCCGGAATCCCGATCGACCTCAGCATAATTGTCAGTACCGTCGAAAAGTGGTCTGGATACCCCCCAGTAACTTTTTTGCCATCCTGGGTGTTTTTGTAACCAAACAGAAAACCCTCCACTAAATCTTCACTTTCCTCTAAGTAAGGCAAAGCTTTTTCAATTTTATAATTAGGGTTTTGCTTCAAATATTGAGCTAAGTACAAAGCTTTTTCGTAAGGAGAATCGATCGGTCTGTCCGACTGAGATACTCTAGTTCTTGCTGCCAAAATTTCTTCAGTTTTTTCTCGCACCTTCTGGGCAATTTTCGGCGGCACATCCAAATAGAAGTTGCGAATATTTTTCGGGTAATTAGTACCAGTTTTCCCTAACAAAGCTCGATCGCGAAAAGGCACATTAGAAATAACTGTATAAGTCACACCCTCTCCCAATTCCGCAGGCGATCGCAAACCCCCCTCCGCATCAATCGCCACCTCTGGACTCGGAAAATAAAGTTCCCTCGGCTTGTTTAAAGCCGGAATCAAATTCGGCAATGGAGCAACAATAGTATAACTTTGAATCACCTCTTGAGTCCGAGGCGCATTGGGAAAAGGATTCAGATAAAATTGATAAGACCACCTAGGTCTATTCAGCTTTTGAGCTTGTTCGTTGCGAGAAATTTCCCAACCCTGACCGGTGTATTTGTCGAAGCCCAATACTCGCCAAAAACCCGCAGCCTGCGATCGCACCCGCATCACCACTTGGGGTTTCATTTCCCCCCGCAAATTTTGATTGATGCGCTGGTTGAAACCGTAATAAAAAGTAGAGTCTACCTCTCCTGGCCCAGAGTCTGGGTTTCTCCCCCTTCCTCCGCCAGTCCCTTTTTCATTTCCCCCTCTAACATACCCCGGATTCAGAATGCTGCGCGAGTCAAACTCCCCCTGATATTCAATAGGAGCACTCACCGGAAAAGTCCGCAACTGATAGCCAGGGAGGCGTGGCAAAAACGCAAAAATAGTCAGCCCCAACCCGACAGTTATCAGCAGCAACAAACCAAAATACTTGGGAGACAATGTAGCCGCAAATAACGACCAGTTATTGTTTTTTTCTTTACCTTCTACCTTCTGTTTTCTATCTTCTACCTTTGAGAGTCCCAAGCGCGATCGATAATCCAAAACCAAAGTCGGAAGCGCTAAAGCCAAAAACACCAACAACAGCGGTCCAAAAGTCAAGGTTTGGCTGAGAGTCGCTGCTACCCCTAACAAAATTAGCCCGATTACCATCGAATAGCCCAAATCCTTGCGGCGGGGCAAATCGAAACTGTGCAGCACTTGAAGTTGGATTAACAGTTGCGCCAAAACTAACCGCGTATCATTCAATTCTCCCACCAAGCGGCTAAAAAAAGCGAACAGCGCCACCAGCATTCCAATAGCTATGCAGAACTTAGCAGCTACATTGCGATCGCGGCGGCGGTACCAACTCCAAGTTGCTCCCACAATACTAACAGGCACAGCCCACAGGTTCAGCGCTTCTTCAGCAGCAACGTCAGTAGCTACAATTCCCACAATTACCAACAACTGAACTAGGATTCGCAGCAGTAAAGAATCCTCAATCACCGGCGGAGGCATGGCCTCAATCTGCTCCCACAGCTTACCCAAAACAGGTATATTTCGCAGGTTATCAGTTGTCATGTGCACCCATCCAACAATTTTAGATTGTAGATTGTAGATTTTAGATTGAATCCACAGATAAATCTGGGTTTTAACTAATATCTAAATCTTATTTCTCTGTCATTAGATTTTAGATTGACTCCACAGATGAATCTGCGGGCTTGAACTAATATCTAATTTTTTTGGCTTTCCACGACAGAAGTCGAGGGATTGCATCTGTTTGTGTGTGAGGTCAAACCAGAGAGTAAAAACCTAAATTTTTTACTCTAAATAGACCTTTCTAGTTGCTATCTTGTCCTGCCCCAATTGGACGAATAGCAAACATTAGAGGTCTGGTATCGAAGTTTTGGAATCGAACTTCTAGAGCATAAGTCTTGTCAGGTTGCGGGTCAAACAACTCCACGCTTAAATGCCCGGAATTCGGACGCTGTGCAGTTGCTTCGGCATCTCCTCCCTTGAGTTCCAAACTTCCTGCCCCCGGAAATTCGCACTCAACTCTTAAACACGGCATTGGCTGTTCTCTGTTGCAGTTCGACAGGTATTGAGCCTCTATAGTCAGCGAACCCAAAGCCGTCAGCCACTCCCGCGAAACCGGCGGCTGATTCACAGGACAATCTAAAGTTAGAGACTCAATGATTTCCTTGGCGGCCAACAGCGACAGCACCATTTGTTGATCGGTACTGGCTGCTTCGTAATTCGGGAAATCTTCTAAATCTAGAAGTCCCCGCAAAGAACCTCGGAGCACTAAACCAGCTAACTCGTTGAGTTCCTGAGACTGGCCCGGAAATAAGCCATCTACAGCGCGAACTAACTTCGAGCCTTGCCGCAGCGACGACATTACCAGTTCCTGACAAGGTTCTAGCAGTTGAGCAAAAACCCCTTGGGCGATCGGAATTGGCAGGCGGCCCCACCTGATATTTTGTAGTTGGGGAGTCCAGAGGTGCAGGGGGGGAACCCATTGCGGGGCTACATCGTCTGGGTAATCGTGGTCGTAGCTTTTGAATTCTGTTTCCCAGGGGAACAGCGGCGGGTTGGATTCAATTTCGGCTCTAAGCCTTTGTTTTAACAAGGTCTGAAAACGGTCTTGCACGGTCGGTATTTCTCCAATTGTCAGCGGTTGTGCGGGTGCATTGCTGTGCGCCCCCACTTGATAGTCCAGCGGGTCTGGTTCGTCCCATTCCCAGTATTCCACCCCGGAATTCTCTTCTGTGTCGCCCCACTCTTGTGAGCGAGGGGACGGATTGAGGTTTTCCTCATCTTGGCTAGAGGCATTCGCGATTGGCGCCTGCAATATCCAGTCTAAAAAATGGCGCTCGAAAGCCTCTGCATCCCTGTTCGTTTCGTTATTCATCACTAGATGCCCCTTCTCCGGAATCTGAACGATTTCGCAATTCCCACGCAAGTTCCAGCAATTTAAACCACCGCTTCTGTACCTGGGCTACCGTGCTGCCGAGGGTTTGGGCGATCGCTGACTCTGACAGACCTTGTTGCTTCAACTTTAGCAAACGCTGTCCCTCTGGGCCAATTTGCTCGCCAAAATCCTGCCACTGAGAAGGCAGCAAACCCAGATTTCGATCTAAGTCTGCTTCCAGCCACTGGTGAACGAGTTCCCAGCGGTGCGACATGGCGAACCTGAGCAAATGGTACTTGAAGCGCTGCTGCAAATAGTCTCTTTGGCGGGGAGTTATGCCCAAGAGCGACTCTATTTCATTAGTCGGTAAGTCTTGCAAGCGCAGCACGAAGTAATCGGCGCAGTCTTGTTGGTTGCGCTCTTTCAAGTAAGCGACTAATTCGTCAATCACGTTTTGCCGCAGAGATTCTGACTCGTCGCCTAGCGGGCGAATTGCCGCCGAACCCTGTCCGGCCATCGCTTCCCGCACCGAGTGCACCGAGGTATCATTCCAAGTTTGGTCGGAATCTGTAGACCCCCCGTCGGCGGCTTGTTCCATGTCTACGGAGGTTTCTTTGGGCTGCTGCTGAGAAAAGGTTTGGGCCCGTAAAATAATTAGTTGCTGGCTGCGGTTCCGAGGCAAAGGAATGCGCCGCTTGCCAAAGCGCTCTACAAAAGCCATGTACTCTGCTAGTTCTAAGCGAGTGCGGGGACTGTATGTAGGTGGCAGTTGGGTTTCGCGCCGGAATGCCTTTAAAGCTTCGAGATAAAATCCTTGCAAAAAATCTTTGATCAGTTCTACTCGCGCCTGATAGCTAGACTGCACCTGGGGAGGAGTGATGTAGCGATAGACGATCGCGCTGAGGGTACTGTGCAATTCTACTCGCCCGGGCCCGGAACCTAAATTGTGATAGTGGAGGCATTGTTGCAAGCGGTGCTGGGCGAGACTTAGGGCCGAACCTTCTATGTCTCCAGAGGCTTGAATCCGCTGGCTTTCGGTGCATATCCTGTTGACTTCTGCTGCGAGTCGTCCTGCTACATCCCGGCAGTTCTGCTCAGACGCGCGAGTGGACTTTTTGAGTTCGTCTAACAGCAGTTGAAAGATGGTTTCCACGCTCTGGCAGATTTCCCGCATGATAGTTTACAGCTAACAATGAAACTAGCACACCCTGCGACTTTAAATTTGGGATTTTACATTTTATAGTGGGCAGTGCTGGGTATCACATACTTGGACGCCCACCTGTTACCCTGAAATTCTTAAACTCAAATCTCAAATTAACTGACTGATGGATTTAGACCAACAGATTCAAGCACTGATCGAAAAAGCTCCGCCCGACGGTTCGACGCCACAAATCTTAAAGGCGATCGCTCCTGCCCTGGTGTTAATTGCCCAACAGCTACAGCACCTGGAATACTCGATCCTGCAAGCGGTAGACCAAAGTTGGGCGATCGTGGTTTTGAGCAATCTCAAGCAACCGGGACGGGAGAAGAGGGTGATTTATGCTTGGAGCAGTCTTAAAGATGCGTCGCAGGCGGCGACGGCTGGGGGCGATCGCCTCAGACCGGTGACTTTGCCTGTTACTCACATTTTATTTCAGATGATAGCTCTTGAAGGTCTAGACAGCATTGTTTTTTTTGAAAGTCCAGGCAATCAGGAAGTGGGGACGGAAATCCCTCGCGAGCAAATACAGAGCTTAATTAACGTTTACTTGCAACAGTATCGATCTGCTCCACCGCCGGATATTGCCTAAACAACTCAATTTTCTATTAATTGGTAATAGGGCATTAGGTATTGGGCATTACCCATTACCAATTCCCCATTACCAATAAAGTCAGTCCTGGACGCACCGACTCAAACTGTAGGGTGAGCACTGCGAACCTTAGCACTACAGATAGTGTAAAAAATGATTTCTTGCGTAAGTCCTAAAAGTGTAACTTTTTCACCTCTAATAAAGTCTACTCAAAACGTATTCAGCCAAATCAATCAAAGCTTGACGGGACTCTGAATGGGGCAGCGCCGCTAAGTATTCGACGGCTTTCTGTGCGTGATTTGTGGCTAGTTCTCGCGATCGCTCTATGCCTTTAGAATCTTCTACCAGTGCCAGGGCCTGCTCTATATCTCCTTCTTGAGCAAACTCCCTATCGACGAGAACTTCCAAGAAAGGCTTTTCTTCTAGGGCAAATAATGCTGGTGCTGTCAGATTACCGCTTCTGAGATCCGAGCCTGCTGGTTTACCCAAAGTTTCCGTGGAAGCGGTGAAATCTAATATATCATCTACTATTTGGAATGCCAAACCAATGTTGCGACCGTAGTTGTACAAATCGTCTGCTATTTCCACTGAAACCTCGCTCAAACAGCCCGCTGCTTTGGAACTGTTGGCAATTAAAGACGCTGTTTTGTAATAACTTTTTTCTAGGTACGCTTCGATCGACAAGCTGGTGTCAAATCCATTTAGTCCCTGTTGAATTTCCCCCTCAGCTAAATCCATAATCACTTCTGAAAGCAGTTTGACTACTGGCAGGTTGTCCAGATTTGCCAAATGCCAGGAAGATTGAGCAAACAGAAAATCTCCTGCCAATACTGCCACTCGGTTGTTAAACCGACTGTGAACCGTCGGCACTCCCCGCCGCAGATCCGACTCGTCAACCACGTCGTCGTGCACTAGACTAGCTGTGTGGATCATTTCCGTGATTTCAGCGAGGCGGCGGTGTTTTTCCGTGATTTCCCCATCGGGCATAGTCGCCTTGGCCATCAACAGAACGATTGCGGGTCTCACTCGTTTTCCCTTTGTGCCGAATAAGTATTCTGCAGCCGCGTACAAGATGGGATGACGGGCACCCACTAACTGTTTTAAGTTTTCTGTCAACAGTCGCAGGTCTTCTTCAACCGAGGAAAATAGGAGAGTGCTAGAGATCATGGATACGCCGACTCAAGCCGTAAAGTAACAAAATTTTACATATCATATCTTTATTTTAAGGTAATTCTCTGCAATAGAAAAGAAAAATTTAGGCGATCGCCAGTTATTTGTCATCTGCAGGCCGATGGGAGTGACCCGACTCCAAGAGACGAGTAGCCCGCGGCCAGAGGGGTTGCCCCTATTGTATCGAATTGTTAAGTACACTGCCAAAAAATCTCTAAATCCCAGAAACCCTGTGTTATTATAGCTATTAAGGATTTAAACAATTCTATACATTAAGTACAGCCAGACTGGCAGGTAACTTTTAGGTGCCTGTAAAAGTTTCGTAGAGCCAGCCTTGTTAGTCGATCGCAGCGAAAATTTCTGGGACAGATTTTTAGTTCCTCGCGGCTAAAAGTTTTCAGAAGTTAAGAGTAGCGCATCTTATGTGCACGGTAGCTCAAAGCAGCTAAAGTGGATAGTTTTAGGCTGTTTAAGCATCTGTAAAGCAGTAAATCATTGTTGATGACCGGGAACGCCTAAATGTTCCCGCAGGCTTGATATGGAAAAGCAGCCTTCAGAACCAAGGCATGGTCTTGCGTGCTGACTTAATGTAGTAGGTCTTGAACTTGTCCTCCTCCTCCTAGTCCTTGACTTTTGGTTCTAATTATGATTTATCGCGATATTCCTCTAATTATTCCCATTCTGGCCGCCGGCTATGTAATGACTATTTATGTACTGCTGATGTTGGCCGAACGCAGCGCTAAAATAACTCGATTAGGCGAGTAGTGCACTGCTCGGCAGCCGAATTCGGCAGCAGCGCTCTCGCTTCACCGCAGAGAATTCCGAATACTCAATAATAACCCTGCCTTGAATGCTTGCGCACAAAGGCAGGGTTATTATTTACAATTGCCGGCACCGTGATTTTCTGGGGTACAAGTTACTGCAACACTTTGGACAGTTTCAAGGCTTAAGCATAGGGACGCTTATTTCCCTACGCAAAATTTTGCGACCAGGAACGACAAATATACGAATAAACCGGGTTTCTTCGGTCTGCGTGCGTAAGCGAACTAAGTTTTGAGGTCGTAGTCTGAAACCTTGATTTACCAGAAAGCTTATAGTGTGCCTCGGCAAGGGAAGCCCTCTTACCGATCGCCCTGAAACCATTATTCTACGGTTGGCAATCAAAAACTGTCCGAAGTGTTGCTGTAGGGAAATTCACCGAGTTCTGCTTTTTTCTACGCGGCTTGGGGGGTCGTTTTAAACGCGGAATCTCAAGACATTCAACCGGCAAATAAGTTAGCCAAATTGGCTTTAAACTTAGTATTGATGTTCAATGCCAAAAGCCTGTGAGGCAGCAGGATATTATATGTAGTAGCAGCTTGTATCGCTCACAGCAAATATCGTGTCATGGAAACCCTACCAATGTTCCTATAAAGCTATCAAAGCGCGCTCAAAAAGAAAGATTTTGAACTTGTCGGTTATGGTGACAAAGCCAAATATCAATATTCCTATTTTTTATGGCAAGAGCTTACAGACCTCTAACATGAAATTGCCGCGTCTAGCAACCTGCTCGCTTAACTCAAAAATCAATAAACTTGCAGTGCAATCACATATTTGATCTAGCGGTGCTTAACTGCCTGACTCAGACCGATATTCCCTGCACTTTCTCGATACCTTGCCCAGCAGAGCATCTGCTGCTACAGATAGAGCAGCTAAAGTACTGGAGTTTAGACTAACAAGGGAAAGAAAAGGGAGCCTGTGATTGCCACAGGCTCCCTAAAGGCAGAAAATTGAGAATTAGCAAAAAACCTCAAATCTGCCTGCCATGAATTGTGAAGCCTTGAGAGAATTTCGTCAACAAGCCTATAAAATGCTAGGTCAAGCCAAAGATGCCACCTTTGAGCTGATGGATGCAGTGATGACCACGCCAAAAGCCAATTGTTTAACAGAGATGGCGCTCAACCCATTGTTCCGAAGACAATGGTCAAGCGTGTCCGAAGCCTTACAGGACTGTCAGCCAGACCGAGAACAATTAATGAAACTGTATCTTCAGCAGATGTCAGGAGTAGAGCGACCGATCTTAGCAGTAGATCGCACAGCGTGGGCGAGACCTGATGCACCAACCTTGAGGGAGCGTACCTATGAACATCAAGCCACTGCAATTCATGGCAATAAACCGATAGCAATCGGCTTGGGCTACAGCACAATTGCCTGGATACCCGAAGCGCAAGGGAGTTGGGCCTTACCCTTAAGACACGAACGAATCACCAGTTGGGATACACCCATCAGTCAAGCGGCATGGCAGTTAGAACAAGTGATAGCAGGGTTGCCACAACGACCATTAGTATTATTTGACCGGGAATATGGCTGTGCCAGTTTAGTTTTGCAGACTGCCCATCTCAAAGCCGACAAGTTAATCCGGCTGCGTTCTAATCGCTGTTTATACTCTGCCCCACCAGCTTATTCTGGCCGAGGGCGCCCCCGTAGTCACGGGAAGAAATTTCAGCTCAATGACCCCCAAACTTGGTGGGCTGCTGAGGAGATGGTAGAATTAGATGACCCAAAGCTAGGACAATTACAAATCAGAAGGTGGGATAACTTACACTTTCGTTCTAGTGCTGAACATCCGATGACATTGATATTGGTAGAGCGAAAGGCTCTCGGTAGTAATTGTCGTCAGGTTAAACCTTTATGGTTAGCATGGATAGGTG